>CANEXR010000048.1 GCA_947443815.1 Flavobacteriaceae bacterium
AACATCTTGAGTAACTAATTGGCTAGCATAAGCAATAAGACAACCGTTTAGAAGCGGAATTAGTAGGGCAAAAGCAATACTAAACCAGCCACTTTTAAAAAAATCGCCTAACTTTTTGCCACTTACAATGCCCATATCTAATAAAAAAATGGCTAAAAAACCTTTGAAAATATCCGTAGTAAAAGGCTTAATGCCCAATGCCCCTTTATCACTAGCCAAAAGCCCTATTAATAAACTACCTATAATTAGGAGCACACTCCCATTGGTAAAAGAATGTTTTACTATAGGCAACAACCCTGAAGTTTCCTTTTTATTTCCATTAAATAATTGAATCATAATAACACCGACAATAATTGCAGGAGCCTCCATCAAGGCCATGACGGCGACCATGTGTCCACTAAAAGTGACATTTTGCATTTCCAGAAAAGAAACTGCTGTTACAAACGTTACTGCGCTAACTGAACCATAAGCAGCGGCTATGGCTCCAGCATTTTCAATACTAAAACGGCGTTTTAAGATAAAAAAAGTATAGGTTGGAATGGCTATCGAAATGATGCTTCCAAAAGCAACAGACCACACAATATCCATGGTAAAATAACTGTGCGCCAACTCTTGCCCCCCTTTAAATCCAATGGAAAACAATAAATAAAGAGAGATAAACTTTGAGCTATTATTGGGTATTTCTAAATCACTTTTTAGATAAACAGCAATAATTCCTAATAAGAAAAAAAGTAAGGCTGGATTGGTAATGTTTTCTATTAATAAATCAAAATTCATTTTTTTTTTGGATTAAGTTGTATTGTTATTTTTTTGAAGCGCTTTCTAATCAATCATTAATAGCTAATTCTATTTTCACATTTTTGTGTAATAATTATAGCTACATTTGAAGCATCCAAGTCGTGTAAAGCTATCTGTGAATAGTCGGCGACTATGCCTAAATCATTTGTTGCTGTAGAAATAGCTAAAATTTACCCTGCATTTACTGCTTGAATTGCTTGATAAATTGAAGAATTATTAACTCCCATTTAAAGAATTTTATACTCGCTTTTAGTTCTGTATTAATTTAATTTGCACTACACTTTCTATTTGCATTTTCAAACCCATTTTTTGCGCTTCGGTTACAAATTCTAAAATAGTCTTTTTAGCATTCTGCAATATTTCTATCCGGATTTTACTATTTGGGTTTATGCAATCATATCGAATTTCGTTGCTCAAACTCTCTAAAGAATGATACTTTATCTTACTGTTTATCAGAGTCAATAATATTTGAGTGGCATCTGGTGGTGAAAAATCACCTGAAATTAATTGAAATTTGAACTCGTTTTCCATATATTTTTTGTTTAAAAAAAAGCAGTAGAAATGCTTAATTTATTATTGTTTGCAAAGATGAGACAGGTTTTTCATATATTTTTATTTATATTCGTAATAAATACTATAAAATAAATTTATGAATTACACCTTACATCAATTGCATGTTTTTTTAAAAATAACTCAAAACGAGAGCATTACGAAAGCCGCAGAAGAATTGCACTTAACTCAACCTGCCGTTTCTATCCAACTAAAAAATTTTCAAAATCAATTTGATATTCCCCTCACGGAAGTTATTGGAAGAAAAATCTATATAACTGATTTTGGAAAAGAAATAGCGATAGCAGCCCAAAATATAATCAATGAAGTACAGGCTATCAATTATAAAATGCAATCCTTTCAAGGAAAATTAAGTGGTAAACTGAAAATATCAATTGTTTCTACTGGGAAATATATCATGCCTTATTTTTTGTCAGATTTTCTAAAAAAAAATCCAGATGTTGAATTAGTACTTGATGTAACGAATAAAGTAAAAGTAATAGAGAGTTTAGAAAAAAATGAAGTCGATTTTTCCCTAGTTTCAATACTCCCACAAAATAGTAATATGACTTCAACAGCCTTGATGGAAAATAAACTTTTTTTGGTGTCTAATTCTGATATTGTTTATCCAGCAACAATTTACGAAAAAGCGATCCTAGAAACCTTACCCATTATATACCGCGAAAAAGGATCTGGAACGAGACATGTAATGGAACAATTTATTGAAATCAACCAACTAAAGGTTCGAAATAAACTGGAACTTACTGGCAACGAAGCTGTAAAACAAGCTGTTATTGCTGGACTAGGTTGCTCTGTAATGCCACTTATTGGTATTAAAAATGAACTCAAAAGCGGAATTTTAAAAATTATTCCTGTAAAAGGATTTCCAATACAATCAACTTGGAATTTAATTTGGCAAAAAAACAAGCAATTTTCTCCTGTTGCTAAAGCATACCTCAATTATATAGAGCAAAATAAGTCTCAAATTATAACTGATAAATTTGATTGGTAATCCCTAAATTTTCAAACTAAAGAGTAATCTTTTAATCCATCATTCGGAATCTTAAAAAGAATTTGGTAATATATAGCTAATAAAAAAACAATTGGTAACCCAAATAACAACCCATTTTTAACCGCAAAACAATACCATACAAAACTACCTACTTACAGTAATTTCCATTTAATTAAACTGAATTTATATAATTAAAAGCAAAAAAATCGTGTTCATCTGTAAAATTAGCGCTTCCTTTTTTTCTTATTTAAAAGCGAATACCCTAATAACTCAATAATGAATCAAAATCAGTACTACTTAAACCCTATCTTTGTCTGTTATATATTTTAAATATGACAAAAAAAAACCTACTGAAAGGAGTCGTTTTAGTTGGAATTGGTGCTGTCATCTATGGCATGTTAGCTACTTTTGTAAAAATGGCTTACGCCGAAGGCTACACTACTGCCGAAGTAACAGTATCCCAATTTATTTTTGGTATTTTAGGCATGCTTATCATCAATATATTCCAAAAAATAAAAAAGGGTAATACGGTCCTAAAAGCTTCTCAAAAAAACATATTACATCTAATGCTAGCAGGAACATCATTGGGATTAACCAGTATTTTTTACTATTTGACTGTAAAATTTATTCCTGTTTCAATTGCTATTGTACTGTTGATGCAAACCGTTTGGATTGGTGTTTTCTTAGAAATGATTTTGGATAAAAAAAGACCTTCTCTCAAAAAAATAGCAGCCGTATTTGTTGTTTTGACAGGTACTCTATTAGCTACTAATGTGCTAAAAACCAATATTCAACTCGATTGGCGTGGGATTGTCTTAGGATTGCTGTCAGCAGTCTCATTTACCACAACAATGTTTACTGCAAATCGAGTGGCAGTGACAATTTCTGCAGCACAACGCTGTTTATTTATGCTATTTGGCGGAGCTATTATCGTATTTATTTTTGCCATTTTTACCCAAACAACTGCTTTTAATTTTACAATTTTTATAAAATGGGGCATTATCCTATCCCTATTTGGTACTATAATTCCACCCTTATTGATGAATGCTGGTTTTCCGTATACTGGAATTGGCTTAGGAAGTATTGTTGCTGCATTAGAACTACCAGTATCTGTATTAATGGCCTATTTTATTTTGAATGAACCCGTAAATCCTTTGCAATGGATAGGTATAGTTTTAATTATTTTAGCCATCATCATAATGAATATAAACATTAAAAAAGTTTAGTTTTTTTATTTTTTAACTAAATTAATTACATATTTATTTACATTTCGTTAATTTTTTTATAAATTCGTAATAAATAATAGCGTTATGGATTTACCTTGGCATCTATACTTAATGGCAGCTGTTTATATTTTAGCAGGAATAAATCATTTCCGAATTCCCCGACTTTACCAAAAAATCATCCCCCCTTATTTTCCAAATCCTAAAATATTGAATGTTATTTGCGGATTTACCGAAATTTTCTTCGGCCTATTACTATGCATTCCCGAATATACAATTTATGCAGCTTGGGGAATAATTATACTATTAATTGCCGTTTTTCCAACACATATATACATGTATCAAAATGAAAAAGCGAGTATGAAGATGCCTAAATGGATTTTGCTGTTGCGCATGCCTTTTCACCTAGCGCTTTTGTATTGGGCGTATGAATATACATTTTTAAAAATCTAACCTTTAACCTTTAATTAATCTATTATGAAAAAACTATTAGCAGAATTTTTTGGAACGTATTGGCTTGTATTTGGTGGTTGCGGCAGCGCTTTGTTTGCAGCAGGAATTCCCAATTTAGGAATTGGTTTTGTCGGAGTATCGCTTGCTTTTGGTCTGACTGTCTTAACCATGGCTTATGCCGTTGGACACATTTCAGGAGGACATTTTAATCCTGCCGTTTCTTTCGGATTATGGGCCGGTGGTCGATTTTCTGCCAAAGAATTGATTCCATACATCATCGCGCAATGCGTAGGTGCCATTGCCGCAGCAGGAACATTATTTACAATTGCTTCTGGAAAAGCAGGATTCATGATAGACAATACCAAAGCTGGAGCTTTTGCATCGAATGGTTTTGGAGCTTTTTCCCCAGATGGCTATTCTATGCAAGCCGCATTTATAGCTGAATTTGTTTTAACATTATTCTTTGTATTAGTCATCCTTGGCGCTACTGATAAATTAGCTAACGGAAAATTTGCTGGAATTGCCATTGGATTGGCCTTAACATTAATTCATCTAATCAGTATTCCTATCACCAATACCTCTGTAAATCCAGCAAGATCATTATCACAAGCTATTTTTACAGGTGGCGAACCTTTATCTCAAGTATGGTTATTTTGGGTTGCCCCAATATTAGGTGCAATTGTAGCTGGATTTATTTATAAAAACCTACTTCAAGAGCATTCCGAAGCCCAAGCATAAATATTAAACAACCGCTATTTAAACCAATTCTAAAGAGAAAAATAATACTTCGTTGTTTTATTTTTCTCTTTATTTTTACGCTATGAAGCAGCTTTTTCAACAGGAACCGATTGTATTGGATGTACCAGATGCGGAAGTTATTTATTTTCCGCTATTTTTCGAAAAAAAAGAAGCAGATTCTTATTTCAATGCCTTAAAAAAAGACATCCCTTGGCAACAGGATAACATCAAGATTTTTGGAAAAACACATCCGCAACCGCGATTAACTGCTTTGTTTGGTAACGAAGGAAAGTCCTATTCCTATTCTAATATTAACATGCAACCACAGCCTTGGTCATTGCTACTCAACACCATTAAACATAAGGTTGAAAGCATATGTGAAACCACTTTCACTACTGTTTTACTCAATTACTACCGAGATGGAAAAGACAGCAACGGCTGGCATGCCGACAATGAAAAAGAACTAGGTAAAAACCCCCTAATTGCTTCAGTAAGTTTTGGTGCTGCGCGCAACTTTCAGTTAAAGCACAATTCCGAAAAACTTAAAAAAAATATCGTACTCGAACATGGAAGTCTATTATTGATGAAAGGAAAGACACAACATTACTGGAAACATCAAATCCCGAAAACAAGCAAACCAACCGCAGAACGAATTAATCTTACCTTTCGATTTATTCTCTAAAAAAGAGTAAATTTGAAATAATACTATTCCAACTGCAAAAGACACCTATTTGATAATTTCTAAAAAGTACCTCATGAATGAATTAATTGCTTACTTCACTACCATTCCTTCCTCACACAGAAGTTTAATTCTTGTCACAGGAATTACTTTTTTTTGGCTAGTAGAAAATGCCTTTCCTCTTTTCAATTTTAAATATAAAAAATGGCAGCATGCAGGTATCAATTTCTTTTTGACCTTCACAACCATTCTTATAAATTTTTGCTTGGCCTTTATTCTATTACAAACAGCAGATTGGACTGTCAAGCATAATTTTGGTATTTTACATTGGATTGCCAAAGTTCCCATAGCCCTTTATACACTAATAGGATTGTTGCTATTAGATTTAATCGGAGCCTATCTTGTACATCTTATCGAACACAAAACCAAAATTTTATGGCGTTTCCATTTGATTCACCACACTGATACTTGGATTGACACTACCTCTGCCAACAGACATCATCCAGGAGAAAGCGTCATCCGATTTGTTTTTACAACCCTCGGGGTTTTAATTGTAGGAGCGCCCATGTGGATGGTTTTTCTATACCAAACACTATCTATAGTAGCAACACAATTCAATCATGCCAATATAGTACTTCCCAAAAAAATAGATGTTCTTTTAAGCTATTTCATAGTATCACCAGACATGCATAAAGTACACCATCATTATACTTTACCTTATACAGATAGTAATTATGGTAATATTTTTTCTGTTTGGGACCGTCTTTTTGGAACTTTTATGACGCTCCCAAGAGAAGAAATAAAATATGGAATAGATACACACATGAAAGAGGAAGAACACAATCAATTGCGAAATTTATTGAAAATCCCATTTCAAAAACAACGCTCCCCGTCAAACAACTAAAAAGCAATAAAAAAAAATAGTATTTTTGATAAGAAGTAATTATTTTTTTTATTAATATTGGTATCTATTAAATAACCAAAATTAGTAATCGTTAACCCCTTATCTGAATTAATTTTCACGTGATGAAAAAGAGTAACCGCAAAGAATTAAACTGGGAACAAACAGAAAAACTTGTTACATTGGCTCTAGAAGAAAAGAATCCTTTTGAAATTATCAAAAAAGAATTTGGTTTGGCCGAAAAAGAAGTTTTAGAAATAATGAAAAAAAAGATGCCTGCCGAAAAATTTGAAATGTGGAAGAAGAAAGCTACTGCAAATAAACCAAAACCAAAACCACTAAAAATAGATGATTTTGACGAAGATTTGGATGGTAAATATTACATAAAAAACAAACTCGACTAATTAAAACTCCCAAAATAGGGAGTTTTTTTTATTAAAAATAAAACATGCCAACATCTAAATCAAACATAATTCTTATAAATCAGGCTTGGCAAAAAAAATTATTACCTCTAACATCACAACATCAAATACCTTCGCATCCTACCTTAAATAGAACAACCCCAAATGCTCAAAACCAACTTCCTTTAACGGAAAACAATATTTATTTCACAAAATCATTATATTTTGTAACATTTAAATACTTTTGAAGTCTAAATATTAAAATAAACAATACAAACATGAAAAGAATACTATTTGTTTTTGCTTTCGCATCAGTGCTATGGAGTTGTAAAACTACCAGTTCAGCCGTAAAATCAACAGCAAAACAAGAAATTGCTGTCAACATCAATCTGACTGAAGTAAAAGAGGATAAAGTAATGGTTACCGTTTGGGCACCAAAAATAAACACGGACGAAGTGAACTACAGCCTGCCAAAAATGGTCCCTGGAACCTATTCCGTAGACAATTATGGAAGATACATTGAAGACTTAAAAGCTTTCGACACCAAAGGAAATCAGCTCCCAGTAACAAAAAAAGAAGACAATACTTGGAGTATTAAAAACGCTAAATCAGTCTACAAAATTACCTATTTGGTAAACGATACATTTGACACAGAACACGGAAAAGGATTTGGTAAAGAAGATATTTTTTCACCAGCAGGTACAAATATTAATGCAGGCAACAATTTTATGATTAACATGCATGGTTTTGTAGGTTATTTTCAAGATAAAATGGACCTCCCATACAAAGTAACCATCTCGCATCCAGAAACTCTTTGGGGCGCTACTTCAATGACTGATTTGGATACAACCGCTACATCAGATGTATTTGTAACTACTCGTTATGCCGAATTGGTAGAAAATCCTGTAATGTATTTTAAACCTGATTATACTACTTTCACTGTTGACGGAATGGACATACTAATTGCCGTTTATTCGCCAAATGGAAAAGTAACCGCAGAAAGCATCACGCCCGAGATGAAAACCATGATGACTGCCCAAAAAATGTTTTTAGGTAAAATTAATTCTACTAAAAAATACAGCGTTTTATTATACTTATCAACAATGTCTGATACAGATGCGAAAGGTTTTGGCGCTTTAGAACATCCTACAGCTACAACGGTAGTTTTGCCGGAAATGTTGCCTAAAGAAAGATTAGTGGAATCAATGAAAGATGTCGTTTCGCATGAATTTTTTCATATTGTAACACCATTAACCATTCATTCGAAAGAAATTCAATATTTTGATTACAACGAACCAAAAATGTCCGAACATCTGTGGATGTATGAAGGGGTAACAGAATATTTTGCAAATCTGTTCCAAATCAATCAAGGGTTAATTGACGAAACGGAATTTTATAAACGCATGTCCGAAAAAATAGAACATGCTAAAAAATTAGACGATACAATGCCTTTTACAACCATGAGTGCAAATGTATTGACCGAACCTTACAAAGACCAGTATTTAAATGTATACGAAAAAGGAGCTCTTATTGGTATGTGTATTGATATTATAATCCGAGAAAAAAGCAATGGAGAAAGAGGAATCCTAGATTTGATGCACCAATTATCAAACGAATATGGCGTAACGAAAGCATTTGACGACCAGGAACTTTTTGCCAAAATCACTGCATTAACTTACCCTGAAGTTGGGGAGTTTTTAACAAAATATGTTGCTGGCCCAACCCCAATTCCTTATGAAACCTATTTTGCAAAAGTAGGACTAACAAAATCAACAGAAAAAGAACCCGCAGCAATATTTGTAAAAGGAAGAACGACTTACTTTAAAATAAACCAGCAAACCAAAGAAATTTTTATAAAGCAAGATATAGAATTAACTGATTTTTATAAAAATTTAGACCTGAAAGGCGGAGATGTTTTGATGGCAATAAATGGAAAAACCTATTCCCTCGACAATGTGTATACTATGCTTTCAGATAGTAAAAATTGGAAAGAAAATGACCCTATCACATTACAAATAAAAAGAGACGGAAAAGAACAGACCATAAAAGGCACTGTCAAGCTTAATTATGAAGAAAAGGAAATCGTAAAAGCAACCGATGCCTCTAAAAGCGAATTAAAAAATGCTTGGCTAAAAGGATAAAAAATTAAAACCCATTTAAAATCTCAACCTAGTTGGGATTTTTTTTTAAATTAAATAATCCGAAACACTATATTCCAACATTTTTCTTTATTTTGCAGCAAAATAAAAACACTAATGAAAAAAATAATTATTGCATTCGTTGCCCTTTTACTTATAGCTTCTTGTAACAAAAAAGAATCCAAAACAAACCTACACATTACCGGAAATATAAAAGGATTAAAAAAAGGAACCTTATACATTCAAAGAGTAGTTGACACTACATTGGTGGCGCTTGACACAATTGTAATAGACGGAAAATCATCTTTCGAAAGTGATTTAGACTTAAAATCCCCTGAAATGCTGTATCTGTTTTTAGACAGAGGAGTCAGCAATTCATTAGACAATAATTTATTGTTCTTTGCTGAACCTGGAACAATTAATATCGAAACCAGTTTAGATGGCTATCTGTCTGGAGCTAAAATTACAGGTTCAAAAAATCATGATTTATACGAAGAATACCGTAAAATCAATTCTCGTTTTAAAGACGAGAGTTTAACATTGATTGAACAAAAGTTCAAAGCAATCAAATATAAAAATGCTAAAGCAATTGACAGTTTAAGCTTGAAACAAGATTCCAATATAAAACGAAAATACTTGTATGCTACCAATTTTGCCATTAACAACAAAAACTACGAAGTGGCACCTTACATTGCTTTGTCAGAGATCTATGATATCAACATTAAGTATTTGGATACCATCCAAAAATCAATGTCACCAAAGGTAGCAAAATCATTATATGGCAAAAAATTAACTGAATATATTGCATCGATTAAAAACCAAAAATAAATAACCAATAAACCAAAAACCAAAACGCCTTACTTATAAGGCGTTTTTTTTATGCCATTATTCTAGTGCCTTAGTCCCTTTGTAGCAAAAACAACGTCTAAAAACTTCAGTCTTTTTTTTCTAAAACCAAGCAACAAGAATTCAACAAATATAAAAATAGACTCCCACTAGCTTTAGCGTAAATGAACGCCTTTTTCATTTTAAAAATTAACAAAACCTTAATTTTGAGATGGAAAAATTAACAGTAAGCATAAATTAAAAACAAATAAAGATTCAATATTTGCCTTAAAATAATTAACTGAAATTCAAAAGGTTTTAGTTTAAATTATTTTTGATTTAGTATCGTAATTATTAAAACTAAAGAGTAGGATATTTACAATGTTTAACTATTACATCGATTTATCAGAACGTATTCTTGCAAAAGCAAAATTGGGAGAAGATACTAGTGCCTTGAGAAAAGAATTATATTTTACAAGAGCTAGTAATCTAATCACAAAATTAAATACGGATGAATTAAAAAAGACATTTTGGATTAATATTTATGATGCCTATAAACTAATAATGACCGCAGAAAATAAAGATGCTAAAACAATCTTAAAACGCAAAAGGATTAAATTTTCTCATTATCTATTGTCATTAGACGATATTAAATATGGTATCCTTAAAATTCATAAATATAAAATTGGCATCTATTACGTAAACAATCCTTTTTACTCAAGTTTTATTAAACGATTAGCTGTTGAAAAAGCAGATAAAAAGCTAAACCAATCTTTAAACAAAAGCTTACACAGAAAAGAATCAAAAATAACATTCGAAAAAAAATTATCGTATAGTAAATTCTTTATTTTATGATTTATTCATAAAAAATAAGGCATGCTTTTTAAGCTTATTCATTTTGAAAAAAGGAATTAACGGGCATTTTGAAAAACTACATCTGTAACTCCAAAGTATAATTTTATACCAAAACCACAGCCTGAATATGTCCTTGAATGATTATATAAAGAACAAAAGATTCTTTACAACATTTAGCAAATTAGCATTAAATACCAAATAATATTGAACGATAATTGTATTAAAATGACCCTTACAAAAACTAAATTCTTATTATTCATTTCAGGAATTATTCTGATTATGAATTCTTGTGCAACCAAAAAAGAAATACTTTATTTCAGTGATGTTGATATAAACCAGCACGATCAAATTATTTTTTCTGAAGGAAAAATTCAAGTTAATGATATTTTAAGCATCGTCGTTTCTTCCAGCACTCCAGAATTAGCAATGATGTACAATACCAATCAAGACCCTACTTCTGCAGCTGGAACGGGATACTTGGTGACATTAGATGGTACTATTACTATGCCAATTCTTGGAAAAATAGCGGTTCAAGACTTAACAATATTAGCATTAGAAAATAGCTTAGTCAAAAAGTTGATTGACGGAAATCACCTTAGCAATCCTATAGTAACCGTTCGATTAATTAATGCAAAATTTACCCTATTAGGAGAAGTGAAAAATCCAGGAACTTACACCTTTAACGAACAAAACATTAGTCTTCTACAAGCATTAGGATATGCGGGCGATTTAACGATACATGGCAAAAGACAAAATGTATTAATTATTCGAGAAGAAAACAACAAAAAAACCTACATGACTATTGATTTAACTTCCAAAAAATGGTTTGATTCTCCTTATTATTACATAAAACCTAATGATGTGATTTATGTAAATCCAAATAATGCCAAAGTAACCTCATCAGGTTACATCAGCAGTTTTGGTAATTTATTAGCAATTATTTCAATTGCATTATCTACTGTTTTAGTATTAACAAAATAACCAATCCCATTGGAAAGCAAAAAGAATAATTTCAATATTAAACAAGAAATATTAAAATACTTATCCTACTGGAAATGGATTGTTTTGTCCGTATTTTTAACGATGACAAGCTCGTATTTTTATTTGAGATATGCTAGTGATGTCTATCAAACTAGTGCCAAAATTAAAATTTTGGACAATACAAATACCGCTTTTAAATTACCTAGTGATAATGTTTCTATTTTTGGAAATACCGAAACTAGCAAGGGAAATGAAATTGTAATCATGAAATCATCCCGGATTATAGGGGCTGTTGTAGATAGTTTAAATCTAACAACTGAAATCTACGGTGTTGGAAGAATAAAATCGGTTGAATTATGGAAAAACGCTCCCTTTAAGGTTATTTGGGCCAAAGAAAAAGATTCTTTAACAACCCAACAAACCTCTTTTCAAATTGTATTGACAAAAAAAGGATATGAGATTGAAGGAAATAATAAAGAATATAAATTTGGAGAAACAAATTTTAGCACCACTGTTCCCTGCAAAATAATTCTTAAAAACAATTCTTTTTTAAATAAAGCTGTTGGTAGTGCTTATCAAATAAATTTAAAAACCAGGAAAAATGTTATTCAATCTATCTCAAACAGCATCGTTATTGATTATGTTGTAAAACAAAGTGATATCTTGAGTCTTACCCTAAATGGATATAATCAAGAAAAAATCAATGATATCATCAATACCTTGATGGAGGTCTTTAACCAAGACGGGATTCAAGATAGACAACTTGTTTCTAAAAAAACAATCGAATTTGTTGATGATAGATTCAAATTTCTTTTTAATGAATTAGATGCAATTGAAACTTCAAAAGCCAATTTTAAAAAAGACAAAGAGCTAAGCTATGTTGAAGCCGATGCTTCAGTTTTGATGCAAAACAATTATGAGTCCAAATCAAAATTAGAAACGGCAAATACTCAAATAGCATTAGCAGGACTAATGACAAATGCTCTAAATGCAAGCAAAGGGTTAGAATTACTACCTTCAAATATTGGAATTGACAATGGCGAAGTAAACGGATTAGTGGCTAATTATAACGAACAAATTCTAAAACGCAACAAATTAATGCAATCTGGTGGTGGGGAAGCTAATCCGATGATTAAAGAAGCTACAACTCTTGCCTTACAAATAAAAAACAACATAAAAGCATCTATTATTGGATATAAAAACGTACTGGAATTGAATCGAAATGAGGTCAGTAGAATTAGTAGTTTAAACCAAGCAAAATACAGCAAAGTGCCATTTAATGAAAAAGGAGTACGTGCTATAGAAAGACAACAATCCATAAAAGAATCATTATACATTTTATTATTACAAAAAAGAGAAGAAGCGGCTATAAATTTAGCAATAACGAACCCATCTATAAAAATAGTAGATTATGCTATTTTTTCGGCTACACCAATCGCTCCTGAACGAAATGTGATTTTTATTACAGCACTACTTTTAGGAATATTACTCCCAATCGGGATCATTTATGTCTATTATTTATTTGATAATAAAATAAATAGTAAAGA
>CANEXR010000049.1 GCA_947443815.1 Flavobacteriaceae bacterium
CTTTTGCCAAATGTTTGTCATATCCCATTAGTATAAAAGCGATTCCATTCAAAATCAAAAAATAGTAGAATAAAATATCCATTTAACTAAAATTAAGTTTCAAAGATATTATTTTAGTCAATAAAAAAGAAACAAGTAAATAATGCGAGATTTTGCGAGAATCTCGCATTATTTATTAACTTAGCATAAAAAATTATATGTTAGAAAGTCCTCCTGCATCGAAATACGACAATAATACTATAAGCTTGCTAACTCAGCTCACATTGTCAGGTGAATTGAAGGAAATCAATGATGAATATTTATATTGGGATAAAATTAAATATAAAACAAAATCTATTGAACCTGAACAATATTGGAATGCTGTTAAATTATCACGATCATTAAATAAACAAAATATTTCGTTCGGAACATATTCTTTTAATTTTAATGTTACGGATTATATTCTCAGACTATTACATCATTTTGATTTGCATATTGGTGGAAATTTAGGAAGTAATATTGGTATAACAGATACAGATAAAAATAAATTTCTGATAAGTTCAATAATGGAAGAAGCGATTTCAAGTAGCCAAATGGAAGGTGCAAATACCACTAGGAAAGCAGCAAAAGAAATGATTCAAAAAGAACGTAAACCGAAGAATAAATCAGAACAGATGATTATGAATAATTATTTCACAATGAGATATATTGTTCAACATAAAAATGATAATTTGACACCAGAGAATCTTCTTTATACTCATAAACTTATCTCTAATAATACATTAGAAGATGTTGAAGATGAAGGAAGATACAGAGAGAATAATGATATTTATGTAGTAAATTATTCAAATAGTGAAGTAGTACATACGCCACCAAATAGTGAAGAGATACAAAAACTAATTAGTGATTTATGTTTGTTTTTTAACGAAGAACAAAAAACATTTATACATCCTATTATCAAAGGAATTATTATACATTTTATGATTGGATGGATTCATCCATTTAGTGACGGTAATGGCCGAACAGCGCGTGCTTTATTTTATTGGTATATGCTCAAAAACGGTTATTGGCTCACAGAATATTTAACAATTTCAACAATTATAAAAGATACAAAAGTACAGTATGAAAAAGCTTTTTTGTATTCAGAAATAGATCAAAATGATCTTACTTACTTTATTACTTATCATATAAAAACAATGGAAAAAGCATTTACAGCTTTGAAAGAGTATATTGGTAGAAAACAAAATGAAGTAATTCAAGCGGCAAAATTTATTAAAATACCAAATGTTAATGAGCGTCAAGCTCAAATTTTAAAAATCTTAAATGAAGATTCAGATCGAGTTTTGAGTATCAAAGAAATAGAAAATAGATTTGGAATTTCAAATTTTACCGCTAGAACAGATTTAAATAATCTTGAAAATTTAGGTTTCCTAGAAAAAATCCAAGTTAATAAAATTAAACACAATTTTATTAAATCTAAAGAATTTAATAAAATTTTAAAATCTTATAAATTGTAAATAATGCGATATTCTCGCAAAATCTCGCATTATTTACTAAAAATCAAATAATGACCAATATACAATTCATCGCCAAGTCTGTACAAACAGCAGTTATAAATATTCAAAATACCGTTCAATTATTACAAGAAGATTGTACCATTCCGTTTATTTCCCGTTATCGAAAAGATAAAACAGGAAATTTGGATGAAGTTCAAATTGAACAAATAGCCAAATCACAAAAAGAATACGAAGTTATTGTAAAGCGAAAAGAAGCGATTTTAAAATCGATTGAGGAACAAAAAGCATTAACACCTGAATTAGACAAAAAAATTCAGCAGAGTTTCGATTTACAGGAATTAGAGGATTTTTATTTGCCCTTTAAAAAGAAGAAAAAAACCAAAGCTGATGTCGCTCGTGAAAACGGATTAGAGCCTTTGGCAAAAATCATCATGGCGCAAAATAATGATGATGTTGACTTTCTTTCGACTAAATATTTGAATGAAAATGTTATCAATGAAGACGCTGCTTTACAAGGTGCTCGTGATATTATCGCTGAATGGATTAACGAAAATATTTATGTTCGTAAACAGTTGCGTCGTTTGTACGAACGCAAAGCAACCATCACTACCAAGGTCGTAAAAACCAAAAAAGACGAACAAGACGCTCAAAAATTCAATCAATATTTCGATTGGTCAGAGCCGTTGACCAAAGCACCTTCGCATAGATTGTTGGCGATGCTGCGTGCCGAAAACGAAGGTTTTATCAAGTTTAAAGTCGAAGTAGATATTGACGAAGCATACAATATTATTGACGAATTGATTTTAAAAGGTCAAAGTCCAGCAACGCCACACGTACAATTAGCCATTGAAGATAGCTATAAACGATTACTAAATCCTGCTATTTCAAATGAAACTTTGCAAGAAGCCAAAGCCAAAGCTGATGCCAATTCGATTCAGGTTTTTGCCAATAATTTAGGGCAACTATTATTGGCGCCACCTTTAGGCGAAAAACGAATTCTAGCTATAGATCCAGGATTTCGTTCGGGTTGTAAAATTGTCTGTTTGGACGAAAAAGGGGATTTGTTATACAATGAAACGATATATCCTCATGCTCCACAAAAAGAAGAAGCAATGGCGATGAAAAAAATCCGTTCGATGGTGAATTCGTATAAAATTGATGCGATTTCAATAGGAAACGGAACCGCTTCGAGGGAAACAGAATTCTTTATTAAGAAAATTGCTTTTGACAAACCCGTTCAAGTTTTCATTGTTTCAGAAGCAGGAGCATCTGTATATTCTGCGTCGAAAATTGCTCGTGAGGAATTCCCTAATTATGATGTTACCGTTCGAGGCTCGGTTTCTATTGGAAGACGGTTATCAGATCCGTTGGCCGAATTGGTAAAAATTGACCCAAAAGCTATTGGTGTTGGGCAATACCAACACGATGTAGATCAAAACAAACTCAAGGAAGAATTGGATATTACAGTGATTCGTTGCGTGAATTCGGTAGGGGTAAATATCAATACAGCAAGTAAACATTTGTTGGGATATGTGAGTGGAATAGGAGAGAAGCTGGCCGAAAATATTGTTAATTATCGTTCTGAAAACGGTCCTTTTACAGACAGAAAACAACTCAAGAAAGTGCCTCGTTTGGGCGAAAAAGCCTATCAACAAGGTGTTGCTTTCATCCGAATTTCGAATGCAAAAAACCCATTGGATAACTCGGCAGTTCATCCTGAATCGTATGCTATTGTAGAAAAAATGGCCAAAGATTTGAAAGTAACGGTGCCTGATTTAATTGCCAACCCAGCAAAAACAGCTTTGATAAAACCTGAAAATTACCTCACATCAGAAATAGGATTATTAGGTTTAAAAGACATTATAAAAGAACTCGAAAAACCAGGTTTAGACCCTAGAAAATCTGCCAAAGTATTTGAATTTGATCCGAACGTAAAAACGATTAAAGATGTCAAAACAGGAATGATTTTACCGGGAATTGTCAATAACATTACCAATTTTGGTTGTTTTGTGGATATTGGAGTGAAAGAAAGTGGTTTGGTTCACATTTCTCAACTTAAGGCCGGTTTTGTGAGTGATGTGAATGAAGTGGTTAAATTACACCAACATGTTACCGTAAAAGTAGTGGAGGTAGATGAAGATAGAAAGCGAATTCAGTTGACGATGGTGATTTAAAATACGGACCTTTTTTAGAATTTGAAAATTGAAACGACAGGATTTTTTTAAAAGAAGAATAGGATTTAGAAACTATAAAAGAAGTTAGCGATAGTAAACAATTAAAATTTTAAAATTTTTCAGAAAAGCTTCAGGTTATAAAACAAAAAAATTCCAAACTCCATAGGTATTAGCTTGGAGTTTGGAATTTATTTGTTGAAGTATTTTACTTCGTTTCTTCTTCTTTTTTTTCAGCGGGTTGATCGTCTTTGGCAGCGTTTTTGAATTCTTTAATTCCGCTTCCTAAACCTTTCATCAATTCTGGAATTTTTTTACCTCCAAAAAGTAATAAAACAACCGCTAATATAACAAGGATTTCTGTAACACCTAATCTTCCCATGATTGAATAATTTATTGCCGAAGCAAATTTGTAAAAAAAACTAAAGACAAAGGTATATAGAATTAGTCAAAGCAAACTCATTTTAAGGCATTTATTTGGTTTCAAAAGCGTTAAAAATATATTAAAAAATAAATTTAAGTTAAGGATAGTCACACAAAAGGTTGAAAATACAATGAACCACAATAATTGTTATATTTGTTCAATAATCAAAAAGTATGTCTGATAAACGACTAAAACGCCAAAAACTCAAAGAAAATTTATTCAATAAAAGACGTTTAATAATACTTAACGAAGATACTTTTGAAGAAACTTTTTCGTTGAAACTTACATTAATGAATGTTTTTGTAGTGGCTAGTTTAGGTGCTATAATTATTACTTTTATTACCACCTTTATAATCGCTTTTACACCATTACGGGAGTTTATTCCAGGTTATTCCTCATCCAAATTAAAAAGAGACGCTACAGAATTGGCTTTAAAATCAGATTCCTTGACCCGAGCTTTGAAAAAAAATGAAGCGTATATAAAATCCATACAAAAAGTACTGACGGGCGAATTAGAATTTGCAAAATTTAATAAAGATTCCATTCTTTCGGAAACAGATGAGGTGACACCTAAAGTTAAAATGGCTGCATCTAAAGAAGAAATGGAATTAAGAGAGCAGGTTGCTAAGGAAGAAAAAAAGAAGTCTTCCCAAAAAAATAAATAAAAACAATGCTTTTTAAAATTTTTAAAAAACAAAAATGTCAATAAAATCAACTGTTGCTAAGTTATTTGCACAAAAAATTTATTTCAAAACACAAGCTTGGGCCAATGAACCTGTTACAACGCAACACAATATTTTTTTGCAATTAATAAAAGAAGCAAAGCAAACCCAGTTTGGGATTGACCATCATTTTGATCAAATAAAAAGTGAGACTGATTTTGTAAAACAAGTTCCTATTCGGGATTATGAAGATTTGAAACCCTATGTTGATAGGGTGGTAAATGGAGAATCCAATGTTCTTTGGAAAGGGAAACCATTGTATTTTGCCAAAACTTCTGGAACCACTTCTGGTGCTAAATACATTCCACTTACTAAGGAATCGATGCCGTATCATATTGAAGCAGCCAGAAATGCAATTTTACATTATATTCATGAAACCGGAAATGCTGATTTTGTTGATGGTAAAATGATTTTTTTGCAAGGAAGTCCAATTTTAGAAGAAAAAAATGGAATAAAACTGGGGAGATTATCAGGAATTGTAGCCCATTTTGTTCCTAAATATTTACAAAAAAACAGAATGCCCTCTTGGGAAACCAATTGTATTGAAGATTGGGAAACCAAGGTTAATGGCATTGTTCAAGAGACTTTTAATGAGGATATGAGGGTGATTTCGGGAATTCCTTCTTGGGTGCAAATGTATTTTGAAAAATTACAGCAAAAAGGAGGGAAGCCAGTAGGTGAAATCTTCAAAAACTTCCATTTGTTTATTTATGGGGGTGTAAATTATGAACCCTATCGTGCTAAATTCGAAAATTTAATAGGCCGAAAAGTAGATAGCATTGAGCTATTTCCTGCTTCGGAAGGATTTTTTGCGTATCAAGATTCACAAAAAGAAAAGGGAATGTTATTGCTTTTGAATGCTGGAATTTTCTATGAATTTATAAAAAGCGAGGCATTTTTTACCGAAAACCCAAAACGCTATACGATTGGCGAAGTCGAATTGGGTGTCAATTATGTGTTGATTATTTCGACCAATGCGGGATTATGGGGTTATAATATTGGAGACACCGTTCAATTTACTTCATTAAAACCCTATCGTGTAATTGTATCGGGGAGAATTAAGCATTATATTTCGGCTTTTGGAGAACATGTTATTGGAAAAGAAGTAGAAAGTGCTTTGCAAGAAGCAATGTCAGGAACCACGATTCGGGTAAATGAATTCACGGTGGCACCACAAATCAACCCGACAGCAGGATTGCCATATCATGAGTGGTTCATTGAATTTGAAAACGAACCGGAAGACTCCGTCCTTTTTGCGGAAGCGATAGACAACGCCATGCGAAAACAAAATGTGTACTATGACGATTTGATTGTTGGGAACGTACTTCGAAAAGTGGTTGTTACCAAAGTGATCAAAAATGGATTTCAGGATTATATGAAATCAATAGGAAAATTAGGCGGTCAAAATAAAATCCCAAGGCTTTCAAATGATAGAAAAATAGTGGATTTATTAAACGAGAAATAAAAACAATACATTTGTCTTAGAATTTATAAACGAATGAAAGAAACTAAAAACATATCCAGATCCAGAGCTCAGGAATCCTCAGCGGCGATTGAAAAAATGTACATTACGATGCGCCATTTATTCAACCGTGGATTTTATAAACCAATGGGTGTTTCAGGTGATACTTTGCGAGAAGCATTATTGGCGCTACGACCAGAAATTTATGGGAGTATTGCGGATGAAAAAGTGGAGTTAAATGGCCTTTTGTATGTTATTGAACGTTTACCAATTGGGATTGAAGAATGTCGTTTTATCAATTTAACTTCGGATGAAGGGTATTCTAAGTCCCATTTTCAAGCGATAGTTCCGCCCAAAAGACGCCGCAATTGTTATCGAATTGATGAAGAGCAAATGAATGTGGAAATCACTCGTGGGCGCTCGGATATTTATGATATTTTGACACATTTGACCTTTATTTTTATTGAATCGCATAAAATTAGAAACAGAGTTTTATTGGATGATGCAGGCGAGGTATCGCGGGATTGGTATAAACTCGAACAGGCCGTTTTGCAAAATAAAAAACTAAGTCAGGTAGAAAAAGAGAAAGCCATTTCGCATGCTTCCAATGTTTTGGGACGTACTTTTGAAGAAGTGTTAGACATTTATGATGCATTTGGTTCTGTTACTTCACCAGACAGATTTTTGCATGTTATTTTTTGGTTGGGAAAATTGGCTATTGAAGAAATGGTTGATAACAATAAACGAACGATTACTTTTAGCCCTATTTTGAGAGAACGTTTGGGGCATCATATTCATGGGGAAATTTGGGCAACAAATATTAAGGAAGTACTGAAAGAAAACCAACTTTTGGACCGACCAATTCATGTAATTAGTGCCAATATGCATAGTGTGATGAATTCTATTTTTGCCACACCCATTTTAAAAACAAAATTTAAAGACAAATCGGATTTCTTTATTTTTGAAGAATTGAGTAAGTCTGGAGCAAATGAACTGCGAAATAAAGTAGAAGAAGTTGCGTTAAAATACGGAATGATTGCCCTACCTGATACTTCCGGTACCAATATAGATGTTCAAATTTTTGATACTGCAAAGATAGATTGGTCAAAAACGGCTTTTGCAAAGGCTACTACTGCTGCTGAAAAACCAGTGTTGATTGTTATGGATTATGCTTTTGGTGAGCAGGCTTATGAAACGATTGATGAGTTATTAAAACCCTATAAAAAAGATACGCTTCTTAATGTGAAGTCGGTTTCTATCATGGGAAAAGCAGGAATTTTAGAAGGGGGAAAGGGCGATATTATGATTCCCAATGCACATATCAATGAAGGTACAGCTGACAATTATTTTTTTGAAAATGAGTTGAAAGCAACTATGTTTGAAGGGAATAACATATCCGTTTTTGCTGGTCCAATGGTCACGGTTTTAGGAACATCATTGCAAAACAGGGATTTATTAAAATTCTTTCATGAGTCAACTTGGGGTGTAATTGGTTTAGAAATGGAAGGATCGTATTATCAGAAAGCCATTCAATCCGCTTCGAAAATCAGGAAAAGTGTTCCTCAAGATATTCAGGTAAGGTATGCCTATTACGCTTCGGATAATCCATTAGAAACGGGTAGCACATTGGCTTCGGGAGGATTGGGAACAACAGGGGTTAAACCAACATATTTGATTACTATTAAGATATTGGAACAAATTTTTAACGTAAAATAAAAGCAGCAATGAGTACAAAAGTACCCCAAAATCAAGAAGATCAGGAAATTGATTTATCGCAAGTTTATACTAAAATCAGTACTGTCTTTCAGGAAATGAATGCTTTTTTATTTCGTTGCATTCAATTTTTTGTAAAAAACGGCCTTATAATCTCTATTTTAATTTTTGTTGGAGTTGGAATAGGAATTTATTTAGATGCAACAACTAAGTCGTATGACCATCAAATTATTGTAACCCCAAATTTTGGAAGTACCGATTATTTGTATTCTAAAATAAATTTAATTGAATCAAAAATTATTGAAAAAGACACTGCTTTTTTGAAACAAACCTTAGGTATTAAAAGACCAAAGGCATTAAAAAAAATAGAAATCAAACCGATTACAGATGTCTATAAATTTATCGAAAACAAACCGGAGAATTTTGAATTAATAAAACTATTGGCTGAAGATGGTGATCTTAAAAAAATAGTAGAAGATAATTTGACTAGTAAAAATTACAGTTTTCATACAATTTCATTGGTAACAGATGAATTAATTAGTGACAAAGAAATGATTCAGCCCTTATTGCACTTTTTTAATGATTCTGAATATTATAGCAAAATACAAAAAGTAGCTTTGCATAATGTTCAGTTAAAAATGGCTGAAAATGATACCATTATTTCCCAAATTAATGCTGTTTTAAGTGGCTTTTCATCCAACGAAAAAGGTACGCCAAAAAGTGACAAATTAGTTTATTATAACGAAAATACCCAACTAAATGATATTATTAAAACTAAAGATATTCTTATTAATGAACAAGGAATGCATAGAATTGAATTAGTGAGTTCTGATAAGATTATAAAAGAAAGCAGCACTACAATAAACATTCAAAATTCAAAATTAGTTAATGGTAAATTGAAATTAATGTTGCCGCTCTTATTTATTTTAGTATTTATTTTAATTCGTTTATTTATTGCTTTTTACAGAAAACAATCTCAAAAAGCATTACAAATCAATGCTTAACTTTTATTAACCAAGCGCCTTATGAAAGGAATAATTTTAGCTGGAGGTTCTGGAACCCGCTTACATCCTTTGACACTTGCTGTTAGCAAGCAGTTAATGCCAATTTATGACAAACCTATGATCTATTACCCATTATCTTCCTTAATGTGGGCTGGAATCAAGGAAATTTTAATCATTTCAACACCACATGATTTGCCTTTATTTAGACAATTATTAGGTGATGGATCTAAACTAGGATGCCATTTTGAATATGCTGTTCAAGAACATCCAAACGGTTTAGCGGAAGCGTTTATCATTGGTAAAGAATTTATAGGAAATGACAAAGTAGCGCTTGTTTTAGGGGATAATATTTTCTACGGAACCGGTTTATCTGATTTATTGCAAGCCAATAATAATCCAGATGGAGGTATTATTTATGCCTATCATGTTAACGATCCAGAGCGCTATGGCGTAGTAGATTTTGACACGGATGGAAATGTACTTTCTATTGAAGAAAAACCCTTGGTCCCAAAGTCCAATTATGCAGTTCCTGGAATATATTTTTATGATAATGATGTGGTTGAAATTGCAGCCAATATAAAACCTAGTCATCGCGGTGAAATAGAAATCACGGATGTAAATAAAGAATACCTCAGAAGAGGGAAATTAAAAGTAAGCATTCTTGACAGAGGAACAGCTTGGTTTGATACAGGAACTTTCAATTCTCTGATGCAGGCTTCTCAGTTTGTTCAAGTAATTGAAGAACGTCAGGGATTAAAAATCGGCTCCATAGAAGAAGCGGCTTATCGAATGGGTTACATTGATGCGGAACAGTTAAAAACAATAGCGCAACCCTTATTAAAAAGCGGCTATGGAACGCATTTGTTAGATATAATTTAAATCCAAGTAATGAATTTTATTAGTACAAAATTACAAGATTGTTATCTTATTGAACCTAAAATCATCCAAGATGAGAGAGGGTATTTTATGGAAAGTTTTAATGAAAGAACGTTTCAAAAAGGCGTTAATCAAGACGTCCATTTTGTTCAGGACAACCAATCTTTTTCTACAAAAGGAGTTCTCAGAGGATTGCATTATCAGACAGGAGATCATGCTCAGGCTAAGTTAGTTCGGGTGTTGCAAGGAGAAGTTCTGGATGTTGCTGTTGATATCCGACCTAATTCCCCTTCGTTTGGACAACATCTTTCGGTATTGCTTTCGGGCGAAAATCAAACCCAGTTATTTATCCCAAGAGGGTTTGCTCATGGATTTTTAGTTCTAAGTGAAACGGCAACCTTTTTCTACAAATGTGATAATTTTTATAATAAAGAATCTGAAGGCGGTATTATTTTTAATGATTCCCAACTTGGAATTGATTGGCAATTTCCGAAAACAGATTTGTTGATTTCTGAGAAAGATCAACTATTACCCACTTTCGAAAAAGCTAAAAAACCATGGTAGTCCTTGTTACGGGTGCGAATGGCCAATTGGGGCAATCCCTACACTATATAGCACATAATTACCCTCAAATTGAGTTCGTTTTTTGTGATTCAAAAGCACTAGACATCACTCAAAAAACAACAATTGAAACTGTTTTTAAAGCTAATAATCCAGACTTTTGCATCAATACTGCGGCCTATACTGCGGTTGATAAAGCAGAAACTGAATCCGAAAAAGCGTATGAAATCAATGTAAGTGGGGCTAAAAATCTGGCTGAGGTTTGTCAAACCTATAACACCAAATTAATTCATGTTTCTACCGATTTTGTTTTTGATGGTTCTTTGGATAAAAATCAAACAATAAGAGGTTATAAAGAGGGCGATATTCCAAATCCCAAAAGTAGCTATGGACAAACAAAATTAGCTGGAGAAAAAGCGATTCAATCCGTATTTGATGATTATTTTATTGTAAGAACATCTTGGGTGTATTCGCAATTTGGAAATAATTTCATGAAAACAATGTTGCGTTTGGGTGCAGAAAAAGATTCATTATCTGTGGTAAATGACCAAATAGGAACCCCAACAAATGCAGTTGATTTAGCGGAAGCTTTAGTAGAAATCATTTTATTTGTAATTCAAAATCCAACTCAAAAAGCATTCGGAATTTATAATTTTAGTAATGAAGGTTCTTGTAGTTGGTTTGATTTTGCTCAAAAAATATTCGAAATCAAGCACATAAATATTGATTTACAACCCATACCAACATCAAGTTATCCCACTCCAGCAGAAAGACCAAAATACAGTGTTTTGGATAAAACTAAGATCAAATCTGTTTTTGGGATTACTATAAAAAGTTGGGAAGAAAGTTTAAATAAAACCATTACAATTTGAAACCAATAGATATTTCCATAGTAGTTCCACTTTATAATGAAGAAGCAGTTTTCAATCAATTAATTGAGAGATTGACCCATGTTATAGATTTGGCAAAATTTAGCTGTGAAGTCATTTTGATAAATGACGGAAGTAGTGATAACACGGACCAACTAATAGAGGAAATTTGTATTAAAGACGAACGTTTCACAGGTGTTTTATTATCGAGAAACCATGGACATCAATTGGCGGTAAGTGCTGGATTAGCGAATGTTAGAGCCAAAAAAGGAGTTATGATTATCGATGGAGATTTGCAAGACCCACCAGAATTAATAACAGAATTCTATGCCTTGTTAACCAATGGTTATGATGTCATTTATGCCATTAGAAAAAACAGAAAAGAAAGTTTTTTTAAAAAATTAGCCTATTCTGCTTACTACAGATTGCAAAAAAAAATATCCAACTTTAATATTCCAATTGACAGCGGTGATTTCTCGATGTTGAGCCGAAGAGTGGTTGATCAACTGAATAGTATGCCCGAAAAAAGTCGTTATTTGAGAGGAATGCGCGCTTGGGTGGGATTCAAACAAATTGGTTTTGAATACGATCGGGACGAAAGGCAAGCGGGAAAAACCAAATACAGTTGGTCAAAATTATTTGAATTAGCTTTCAATGGTATTTTTAATTTTAGTGACTTTCCAATACAATTTATAACCCGATTGGGCTTTTTAACTATATTATTTTCGTTGATTTATTTTGGTTACAATGTTTTTAGAAAATTAGTGTATAATGATGTCCCAAAAGGATTTACCGCAACGATATTAGCGATAATATTATTCAGTGGAGTTCAGTTAATATCATTGGGATTAATTGGTGAATATGTATTGAGAATTTACAATCAAGTACGCAACAGGCCTTTATTTGTTGTTGATAAAGTGATTCAAGATGGAAAAATAAAAGAGGAAATAAAATAATAGCAATTAATATGAAGGTTTTGCAACGCATAAAACAAAATTACATTCTAATCTCTATTTTGCTATTTGGAGCAGTATTACGATTTTACCACGCAGATTTTCAAAGTGTTTGGCTGGATGAAATTCACACTTTGAATGAATCAAATCCCAATATCACTTGGTCAGAATTCTATAAATCGCTTTTGGCATCAGAGCCACACCCACCTTTGTATTTTGCTTTGGTACGTGTTTTGTTTAGCATTTTTGGCTATACAACTGTAGTTTTAAGATTGTTTTCTGCATTTCTAGGCGTTGTTGGACTTTATGCCATGTATGTTTTAGGGAAAGAAATGAGCAATAAAAAAACAGGATTAATTGCTGCTTTCTTATTGAGTATTAATTACTTTCATTTGTATTATTCCCAAGACGGTAGACCCTACATTTTTTTGGTTTTGTTTACCATATTTGCTTTTTATAGGCTGATACTTTTTATAAAAATCCCCAATAGAAAAAACGCTATTTGGTATGGAGTAGGGGCAGCATTGATGATATACGGTCATTTCTTTGGCCTTTTTGCCTTGTTCTCGCAATATCTTATTTTGTTGTTTTTCTTTATTTTAATCGAAAAAGAGAATAGATTAAGGTTTTTTGTCAACACATTTATCGCTGGAATTATCACCTTGATTCTTTTTATACCAGCCACAGAATTATTTATTGCCACAACACAAATCA
>CANEXR010000050.1 GCA_947443815.1 Flavobacteriaceae bacterium
TATTTTAGCATTAATGATAAGAAAAAGCTTTCATTAATGAATAAAGAATCGCTATGCTATTATTTACCCATTTCAGGCCAAGAAAACGAAAGTGTTATTTTTTTAAAAGAACACTAAACCCCCTATTTATTTCACTAATAATGCTTTGCGGGTATTATAGTTATTCTCAGCAAGGGAAAGTCGACACCAATTTTAATACATACGATGATGGTCTTTTAGGAGATGGTTTCGATAATACGATTCGAACACTTTCGATGCAAACCGATGGAAAATTAATCGTTGGGGGGAGTTCTTGAATTTTAATGGAACGGTTACTTCCTATTTGTGTCGTTTGAATCCAGATGGGACAAAGGATTCTGCATTTAATTTGGGGACAGGAATTAATGGAAAAGTATATTCTTCCATAGTGCAACCTGATGGAAAAATAATTTTAGGAGGTTCTTTTACCAATTATAATGGTTTAAATGTTGGAAGATTAATTCGTCTGAATGCAGATGGTACAATTGACGCTTCTTTTAATACAACAATTGGAGTTAATGCAAATATTGTATATAATATGGCCTTGCAGCCCGATGGGAAAATTATTATTGTAGGGAGTTTTTCTAAATACAATGGTGTTGATGCTAATAAAGTGGCTCGAATTTTACCTAACGGAAATAGTGATGCTACATTTATAACGGGACTAGGAGCAAACGCTACTATTGAAGAAGTACAGCTTCAAACGGATGGAAAAATACTTCTGGCAGGATCATTTGATTCTTTTAATGGATTTTCAAATACAAGTAAAATAGTTCGATTGCATACAAATGGCAGTGTGGATGTCAATTTTGTCACAGGAACAAGTTTCAATGGAACAATTACGGCACTTTTGGTACAAGAGGATGGTAAAATTGTAGTGGGAGGTGCTTTTACTACTTATAATGGACTTTTAGTAAATAGATTAATTCGGTTAAATACAGATGGTTCTATAGATTCTAATTTTATATTGGGTTCGGGATTTAGTAATGGGAGCGTATCGGTTATTAAAACTAATTCTTTGGGATTAATAATGGTTGGTGGCTCTTTTAGTGGAACCTATAATGGAACGAATGTCAATCGATTGGTGTTATTAGATGCAAATGGAACAGTAAACCCCACGTTTGATATTGGCGCAGGACCAGCTACAGCTACAGTATACGCCTTGGCGGAAGACTTTGAGGGATACTGGTATATTGGAGGATCCTTTTCTGTTTTTGATGCTCAAAATCAAGGGCGACTGGCCAAAATTGATGTTCTAGGAACGTTAGATATTGGCTATTTGACAGCAGGTGTGGGATTTGACAATTCGGTTTTGAAAGTATTATCTGTATCTGATAAAAAAATAATGGCTTTTGGTAGTTTTACAAAATTCAATGGAGTTGCTTCGTCAAGAATTGCTCGTTTAACTGAAAATGGGGCTTTAGATACTACTTTTAATATTTCAGGGATTGGAGCTGACGGAATCGTTAAAACAGCTATTTTACAAACAGATACTAAAATGGTTTTGGCAGGAAGTTTTACTAACTACAACGGAATTTCAGCAAATAGAATAACAAGAATAACTGCAGAGGGTTCCGTTGACTTCTCTTTTAATGTTGGGGTGGGTTTTAATAATCAAGTTTATGCTTCAGCATTACAGCAAGATGGGAAACTCTTAATTGGAGGTAATTTCACTAGTTTTAATGGGGTTTTGAGGAACAGAATGGTACGATTATTACCAGATGGAACTCTTGATTCTAGTTTTAATGTGGGATTGGGTGCCGATGCAATTGTGGAGACGCTCTTGATACAATCGGATGGGAAAATTGTGGTTGGCGGAAGGTTTTCGACTTTTAACGGAAGTGTTTTTAATCGCCTTGTTCGGTTGAATTCTGATGGAAGTATCGATACTAGTTTTTCTGTTGGAACTGGTTTTGATAAATATGTGTACACCATTGCGCAACAATCGGATGCTAAATTGATTCTTGGTGGAACCTTTTTGACTTATAATGGAACCACAGCAAAACGCCTTATTCGATTGAATACTGATGGCAGTTTTGATGCTACTTTTGTAACAGGAGCTGGATTTAGCAATGGTGAAATTAGGCGTATTTTGGTTCAACCTGATGATCGTCTTTTAATTGGAGGTAGTTTTTCGGGAACGTATAACGGCATTGCTGTTAAGAGAATGCTTCGATTGAATGCACTGGGAATTTATGATAGTAGTTTTTCAGTAAATCTGAATGGCACCTTGTTTTCTAGCTGTTTCACATCCAATAATGACCTTGTTATTGGTGGAAATTTCAATTCGGTTTCTGGAATTGCAAAGCATCGTATTGCCCAATTAAAATTATGTACCAATAGTTCAAACTGGGATGGAATTATCTGGTCTAATGGCGCCCCATCTGATGAAAAAGAATTGCTTTTTCATGATGACTATTCGTTTTTATCCTCTGCTAATTCTTGTAGTTGCGCAATTGATTTAGGCAAAGAGGTAGTCGTTTCTAATGGAAAAACTTTGGGATTGCGTTTTAATTACACAGGTTCTGGCACTTTAGTTTTAGAAAATACCGCTGCTTTATACCAAACGGATGACACAATGGTTAATACAGGAATTATTCAATTAAAAAGGAAAACAACAGCCACTGTAAAATCAGATTATACGTATTGGTCAGCCCCAGTTAACAATCAACAATTAAGTATACTTTCGCCAGATTCGGCCTCTAATGCGTTTTATTCTTTTGATGCTTCAACAGATACGTGGACTTCTGAATCTGGAATTGCAAAAATGAATATAGGGAAAGGATATATAATTCGTGCGCCAGAAAATTTTTCGGAAATAAATCCAACTATTTATGAAGCTTCTTTTATTGGTATTCCTAACAATGGAATTGTTTCTGTTCCAATTGCAGCAGCGGATACTTCTAATTTGATTGGAAACCCATATCCTTCGGCTATCAATGCAGATTTGTTCCTGATGACCAATGCAGGAGTTATCGACGGGACACTTTATTTTTGGACACATAATACACCCATAAATCAAGGGATTTATACTTCAAATGATTATGCTGAATACAATCTTTTAGGAGGGGTAGGAACAAGTCCTGCAACAAATTTAGGGGCCAATACAAACAAGCCCAATGGCACCATAGTTTCAGGACAAGCTTTTTTTGTTACAGGAATAAATATTGGCGGAATGGCAACTTTCAAAGATGAAATGCGAATATTAGAGCAAAATACATTGTTCTTTAAATCAAGTACAATTAATAAATCAAAAGACTTCAACAGTATAGAAAAACATCGAATTTGGTTGAATTTATCCAATAAGGAAGGTGCTTTTAAACAAACATTGATTGGCTATGCCACAGCGGCAACGGATGAGTACGAAAGTGTATATGACGGACTCAGTTTTGATGGGAATGACTATTTGGATTTTTACAGTATCAATCAAGGCATGAATTTAGCTATTCAAGGCAGGGCATTGCCATTTATAGCAACAGACGAAGTGCCTTTAGGATATAAAACAACCATGGCGGGAACGTTCCAAATAAGTGTTGATGAAACAGATGGGATATTATCAAATCAGACTATTTATATCGAAGACCGAGCTAAAAATCTTCTACAGGATATTAGTCAAGAACCGTATGTTTTTTTTACTGAAAAAGGGACTTTTAACAACCGTTTTGTGCTTAAATTCAAAGATAAAAACCTAGAAACTACAAATTTTAATCAAGAGCCAAATCGGGTTTTAATTGAATCCAAAAATAAGCAAATCAAAATAAGCGCTGCTATGGAATGGATTACTAAAGTGGTGGTTTATGATTTGTTGGGAAGAGAAAGGTATAAAAACCCAAAAGTGAACGGGCGTGAATTTACTATTCTTGATTTGGCTTTGTCCGAAAATATTTTAGTGGTACAAGTTACTTTGCATGATGGTACAATAATCACTCGAAAAATCCAGTACTAATTATTGTATCGCTACAAAAAAACCTATCTGAATTCAGATAGGTTTTAGATTATTTTTTATTTTCCTTTGGTTGATGCTTCAAGATTTCTTTCAATCGCATGTCCGGGTCTTGTCCATTTTGGTTTTTCACCTAAAGCGGCAAATTGCGAATCAGCAGCTTCAACCGTTTGAGGCTGAACTACTTTTGTAAAGGGTTTTTGTGGAATTAAACCTAGAGTTTCAAACATTTTCATGTCTTCATTTACATCTGGATTTGGAGTAGTCAATAATTTATTGCCAGCAAAAATAGAATTGGCTCCTGCAAAAAAGCACATTGCCTGACCCTCACGACTCATGTCCATTCTTCCTGCAGAAAGTCTTACTTGAGTTTCGGGCATTATAATTCTCGTTGTAGCTACCATTCGAATCATTTCCCATATTTCAACTGGTTTTTGTTCTTCGAGTGGCGTTCCTTCAACGGCTACTAAAGCATTGATTGGCACAGATTCGGGTTGTGGATTTAAGGTAGAAAGAGCTACTAGCATTCCAGCACGATCAATAACGCTTTCCCCCATTCCTATGATTCCTCCGCTACAAACGGTAACATTGGTTTTACGAACATTTTCTATAGTTTGTAAACGGTCTTCGAAACCGCGAGTAGAAATTACCTCTTTATAATATTCTTCGGAAGTGTCTAAATTATGATTGTAAGCGTATAAACCAGCTTCGGCTAGACGTTGCGCTTGGTTTTCGGTAATCATTCCGAGTGTGCAACATACTTCCATGTCTAGTTTATTGATAGTACGAACCATTTCAAGTACTTGGTCAAATTCAGGACCGTCTTTTACATTTCGCCATGCGGCTCCCATACAAACACGAGAAGAACCTCCGGATTTAGCATTCAAGGCTTGGGCTTTTACTTGGCTTACAGTCATTAAGTCATTACCTTCAACACCCGTATTGTAGCGCGCTGCTTGTGGGCAATAACCACAATCTTCAGAGCAACCACCTGTTTTGATAGATAATAATGTTGAAACTTGAACCACATTTGGATCATGATGTTCCCTGTGGATTGTAGCTGCCTCAAAAAGCAAATCCATCATGGGTTTATTGTAAATGGCAATAATTTCTTCTTTTGTCCAATTGTGTTTTGTAATACTCATCGATACGATTTTTTTAATGCCCCAAAAGTAATCAAATTGTTTCAAAGAAGCAATTGGAGGTCTTTAAAAAACGGAGCAAACACATGATTTTCAAAATAGCTGTGAATTTGCAGGCTTCCTGTAATAAGCTAAATTTTGCAAATTTAATTTGTAATAAACTGGCAAAAAGCAATTCATTTTAGATTGAAAAAGAGTTGTGAATTAGCTAATTTATGCTAAAATAATCCTTGTATTTACCCTTTTTTAAAACAAGATGTAGCGCAATAATTTAGGTTTAGTGCTTGTCAGATACATAACGTGTTTCCCAATACAAAATGAGTATAAATGAAACAATTACGGCAGACACAATACCTTCAAATAGCAAGCTTATGGAGTAAGTCATTACAGATGGGTTACCGCCAAATAGAAAAGTCTTAGAAAGAGATTGAACATATAAATCGCCGCCTTTTATAAAACTATAAGTAATCAATCCCATAATACTCAGAATAACTCCCGTCAAAGAGGTAAGTAATGCGGAGGCAATATTAGTAGCAAAAAGGGTTTTTCCTTCCCTAAAATTTAATTTTAAGGTTCGATTCGTGCCATAAAATACAATAAGAATATTCAGTAGGCGCAAATAGAATAAATCGGCTAGTCCCAAAGCCTCCATTGCCAAAAAATAAATACCGATTCCAATGAAGATAAGGAATCCGTTATAAAATTCTGTTGGTAGTTTCATACGATTAGTTTTAAAAAGTTAAAAATAATACTTCGTTGATAAACAATGCAATAACTATCAAATATACAAAATTATTTAACTGAATTTTAAAGTTTACTTGTTTTTTATCCGTTTTAAATATTGGATTTTTAAGCGAAAAGAAGGGCGGGCAATTTTGTTTTTAACTTATAAGCTGTTGAGATATGCAATAGCGTAAGTTGTGTCTTTTTCTAATTGTGTTTTTAAAAGAGATATAGATTCAAATTTTTCTTCAGAACGAATTCGGTGGAGTATTGAAACGCTTATTTTTTGATGGTAAATGTCTTTGTCAAAATCAAAAAAATGAATTTCGATGGAATGATTTTCACCATCAACAGTTGGATTAAATCCAATATTCATCATGCCATAAACTGTTTTTTGATTGATTAAACTACCAACTATATACACACCATTCTTGGGAATAAGTTTGTAGTTTTCTTCGATTTTCAGGTTAGCTGTAGGAAAACCAATGGTTCTGCCTAACTGTTTTCCTTTGATAATAGTTCCAGCTAAAAAATAAGAATAACCTAAGTATTTATTGGCTAATGCAATATCGCCTTCTTCTAATGCTTTTCTAATTTTAGTGGAGCTTACAGAAATGGCATTGATTTCCTGAACAGAAATTTGTTCTACTTCAAAGCCATATTGTTTTCCAAACGCAATTAAATCATCAATATTGGCAGTACGGTTTCGACCAAATCGATGGTCATGACCAATAATTATTTTTTGTATGTTGAATTGTTGTACAAGTACTTTGCTAACAAATTCTTCTGCGGATAATCTAGAAAAATTTTCGTCGAAAGGATGAATGACAAGATTCTCGATGCCAATTTTTTCTAACAAATCGATTTTTTCGCTAATGGTATTGAGCAGTTTTATTTCAGATTTTTCCTGTAATACCATTCTTGGATGTGGAAAAAAAGTGAGGACCAGACTTTCGTAAGCATTGTTTTGGGTTGCTGAGTCTTTAGATTGTATGACTCTTTCCAGAATTTTTTTGTGTCCTATATGTACACCATCAAAAGTACCTAAAGTAAGGATTGTTTTTTTTGTAGAATGGAAATCGTTTATGGTATGAAAAATTTTCAAAGCAAATATTTTATAATACTGCAAATTTATACTATCTATTTCAAATGTAACGGAATCCTGAATTGATTTTCGAAAGATTTAGTGCAATTGAAGCTATAATTAATAGTTTAAAAAAGCGGAAAGAGTTATTTAAGCCCATTTTTAAATTGAAAATCTTGATTCTGAATTCTTAAATTCAATTTAATTGACTTATTTTTGATGCTGAAATACTTTATTATTATGAAAAAAGTCACATCGTTAGTTCTAATTTTATTTATTTTTTCAATGGCAGATGCTCAAAATACATCGCCTTGGAAAAGAATAAACCAAGGAGAAATTGCTACTTCTGAAAGGATTAGTATAAAACATGATGGTGTAAATCAATTGGTGTTTCAATTGGATGAAATAGCAATGAAGCAATCTTTATTAGCAGTTCATGACCATTTGGATAAAGAAGCCAAGATTGAAATTATGGTTCCAAATGCAGCAGGTGTACTTGAAAAATTTTCTGTTTGGGAATCTTCAAATTTTGAACCTGAATTGCAAGCACAATATCCTGATATCCGTGCGTATACTGGAGTAGGTATTACAGATCGTAAGGCGTCTATCAATTTTAGTCTTTCGCCCAAAGGGATTCAGACCATGGTTTTAAGAGGGGACAGTGGCTCAGAATTTATAGAAAAATATGCTAAAGATAAATCCATTTATATTGTTTTTAAAGTAAAAAACAGAGAAAGGGGGACTTTGCCCTTTGCATGTAAAACAGAAGATGTTCGTTTGAATAAAGAAATTTTAGACAAAACAAGTAAAATTAAAGCGAGTAACGGTGTTTTTAAAACCCTTCGATTGGCGTTATCCTGTACGGGAGAATATACCGCATTTCATGGGGGGACCAAAGCTTTGGCATTGGCAGCAATGAACGAAACGATGACAAGAGTTAATGGTATTTTTAATAAAGATTTAGCACTACAATTGAATATTATTGCTGGCAATTTGTCTATAATTTATACAGACGCAACAACCGATCCGTATTCGGATGCTGTTGCTGGTGTAAATGGAGCATGGAATACCGAGTTGCAGGAAAATTTATCAAGCGTTATTACTAATGGGGGTTATGATATTGGTCATTTATTTGGCGCTTCTGGTGGTGGTGGAAACGCAGGTTGTATCGGTTGTGTTTGTGTAAATCCTTCTATTCCAGTACCTAATGGAAAAGGCAGTGCGTTTACGTCTCCTTCTGATAATATTCCATTCGGTGATACATTTGATATTGATTTTGTAGCACATGAAATGGGGCATCAATTAGGGGCTAACCATACCTATTCTTTTGAATCCGAAGGTACAGATATGAATGTTGAGCCGGGAAGTGGTTCCACAATTATGGGATATGCCGGAATTACTGACTATAATGTTCAAAACAATTCGGATGATTACTTTGCTTATGTGAGTATAAAGCAAATACAAGATAATTTATTAACCAAAACGTGTCCGGTAAACACAATTTTGACAAATAAAACACCAACAGTAAGTGCAGGATTGGATTATACAATCCCAAAAGGGACTGCTTTTGTTTTGAGAGGTACGGGTTCAGACCCAAATGGAGATACGCTAACCTATTGTTGGGAACAAAATGATTCGGCTACAATAGAAACGGGTGCTACAAGTATTGCACTTTCCACTAAAGTTGATGGGCCACTTTTTAGGTCATTCAAACCAGTCACTTCTCCAATTCGATATATGCCAAGTCTTACCAATGTTTTGTCGAATAAGTTAACCAGCATGTGGGAATCTGTTTCAGATGTAGCTAGAACACTTCATTTTACACTTACTGCAAGAGATAATGCTGCACAAGGAATTGCACAAACTAAAACAGACGAAATGATTGTTACTGTTGATGCAACAACGGGTCCATTTGCATTTAGTTCTCAGAACATACCCGATTTTAGTTGGCTTCAGGGAACAAGTCAAACGATAACTTGGACGGTTAACAATACAACTTCCTTAGCAGGCTCTGCAAATGTAAATATAAAATTATCAACTGATGGTGGATTGACATTTCCGACAGTTTTAGCCTCTAATACTCCAAATGATGGTTCTGAGACTATAACAGTTCCAAATATCAGTGCTAAAAATTGTAGGTTGTTAATTGAGCCTACGGCAAATATATATTATGCGGTAAACAGTGAAGTTTTTGCAATAGGATATTCCGTAGTTTCATCTTGTAATACCTATACTTTCGATGCTCCTTTTTCTATTCCAGAATCATCCTCTTTTACTTCAAAAACAATTACAGTTCCTGTTTCTGCAGGGATTGTTTCCGATGTAAATTTAGCGATCGATTTTACGCATTCTTTTATGTCTGATTTGCAAATGGAGGTTGTGAATCCACAAGGAACAATTGTTAGATTATTTGATAGAGGTTGTGGAAGTACAAATGGTAGTGTTCGGTTGAATTATGATGATTTAGGAGGTGTGATTACCTGTGGATTGGCCACTTTGCAAACGGTAGCGCCTTATGATCCTTTGAGCATATTTAATAATCAAAATCCTCAAGGGAGTTGGATTTTCAGAGTCAAAGATGCGTTCACAGGCGATACAGGTAGTATTGATGCGGCTTCTATTACGATTTGTACTAAAGTTTATAGCACTTTAGCAATTCCAGGATTTGACATTTCTGACTTTGCTTTGTATCCAAATCCGAATAAAGGAAATTTTAATATTCAATTTTTAAGTAGATCAACAACGGGGGTAAAAGTAATTGTGAATGATGTATTGGGTAGAAAAATTTATGAAAATAAATTTCAGAACTCGGCTAATTTTAATGAAAATATTCAATTAAAAAACATTCAATCTGGGATGTATTTGTTGACTGTAATAGATGGTGAGCGAAAAGTGGTAAAAAAAATAGTAATCGAATAATTTTTGATTGCCTATAAAATAAAAGGGGAAACAGCATTGTTTCCCCTTTTTTTATTTTCCGTTAAAGCTGGTCATGGTGTTTTCAAGACCTGCAGTTCCAAAAGATTTTATGATTTCGGAGGCTATTTCTAATCGTTCTGGGAGAGCTGTTTTTTCAGTATCGTCCCAATCTCCGAGTACGTAGTCTATTTGTTTTCCTTTTTTGAATTCGTCGCTGATACCAAAGCGAAAACGGGTATAGTTTTGGGTATTAAGAACAAGGTTGATGTTTTTGAGTCCATTATGACCGCCGTCACTGCCTTTTGGTTTGATGCGGATGGTACCAAAGGAAAGGTTCAAATCGTCGGTTATGACCAAGATGTTTTCTAATGGGATGTTTTCTTTGTCCATCCAATATTTCACGGCTTTTCCGCTTAGATTCATGTAGGTATTGGGTTTCAAGAGCAAAAAGGTTTTGCCTTTGAATTTGTATTCGGCGACTGCGCCTAGTTTTACGGTTTCGAAAGTAAGGTTTTCTTTTTTGGCTAGGAAGTCTACTATTTTAAAGCCGATGTTGTGTCTGGTATTAACATATTCGGCGCCAATATTGCCTAGTCCTACGATTAGAAATTTCTTCATATACGCTGTATTGTCTTCTGTTTTTGATGATAGAAAGAGTTTTGTTATCTATTTTATCCTATTGCAAAAGTAAACTAATACCAAATATTAGCGCAAAAAGAGATGGTTTTTTTTGAAGGTTTCTGGGTTTGCGAGTTGTTATTGGGTTTGTTTTCGTTTTTTAGGAAAAGGTTATGAATGCATTAAAACTAAGGTGTAGCCCTGATGGGAGTGGTATCCTTTTATGCCGGTGTTCGGCATGAAAGATATAACGGACAGCAGGAGGATTGGTGTTTTGAAATGAAAAACGGCTGCTCCCCAAAAGTATAAAACAAAAAAAAGCACCAGTTGTAGAACTGATGCTTTCTTGAATGATTGAAAAAAAATTATTTTTTCTTTCCTTTTGCAGGTGCTTTTGCTGCTTTTGCTGCTTCTTGAGCTGCTTTCATAGCGGCACGAGAGATCTTCACTTGACAGATAACAGTGTTGTCTGGGTGCATGATTTTAAAGTTTGGAGTAGGTACTTTTGTAACGTACAATTTGTTACCCATTTCCAAAGGTGTAATGTCAGCTTCGATAAAATCTGGAAGATTTTTTGGTAAAGCTTTTACTTTTAATTTACGGTTGTTTAAACGTAAATCACCACCACCCATAACTCCTTTTGAGTTACCGATGATTTTTACAGGAACTTCCATAATGATTTCTTTGTCATCAAATAATTGAAAGAAGTCAATATGTAAAATCTTGTCAGACACAGGGTGCACCTGGATGTCTTGTAAAATGGCATTGAATGATTTTCCTTTTCCAAGATCAATCACAACGGTGTGTGCGTTTGGAGTGTAAACCAAGTTTTTGAAAGCCATAACTTCTGCTGAGAAATGAACTGCCTGATTTCCTCCGTATAATACGCAAGGAACCAATCCAGCATTACGTAAGGCTTTAGTCGCAACTTTGCCCACGCTTTCTCTTTCTGATCCTTTAATTGTAATCGATTTCATTGTAAAAAAAATATAGTTATTAATAATATTATTTGGTAATATGCTTTAGGCAATAGGCTTTAAGCGGTGTAAAAAATGCAATTATCATGGTTTTAAGACTTTCGACTTTAGGACCTTTGAGGGATTACATTATAAATTTTCCACTGATGGAATTGTTGTGGTGTACCATGTGCATTACTTCGGCAAAAAGGGGTGCACAACTCAACACTCTTATTTTATTCGATTTTTTCTTCAACGGAATAGAATCGGTAACGATTAATTCTAACAATTGAGATTTTTCTATTTTCTCATACGCTTCTCCGGATAAGATGGCGTGGGTACAAATGGCTCTTACGCTCAAGGCTCCTTTTTCCATCATTAAATCGGCGGCTTTCGCCAATGTGCCTCCGGTATCAATCATATCATCTACTAGGATGACGTTTCTGCCTTTTACTTCACCAATTAATTCCATGGTGTCGATTACATTAGCGGCTTTTCTTTGTTTGTAACAGATAACTACATCGGATTCTAAAAATTTAGAATAGGCGTAGGCTCTTTTTGAACCTCCCATGTCTGGCGATGCGATGGTTAAGTTGTTTAAACCTAAGCTTTCTACATACGGTAAAAAGATGGTAGATGCAAAAAGGTGATCTACTGGTTTTTCAAAGAAACCTTGTATTTGATCGGCGTGAAGATCCATTGTCATGACTCTAGTTGCGCCGGCAGCATCCAATAAATTGGCTACTAATTTAGCTCCAATCGGAACTCTTGGTTTGTCTTTTCTATCTTGTCTTGCCCATCCAAAATAAGGGATTACTGCGGTAATGTGTCTGGCTGAAGCGCGTTTTGCAGCATCAATCATAAGCAATAATTCCATTAAATTATCGGCTGTTGGGAATGTAGAACAAACAATAAAAACGCGTAATCCTCTGATTGACTCTTCGTAAGAAGGTTGAAATTCACCGTCACTATAAGTTGACATGGTGATTCGTCCTAATGGGATTCCGTATGCTTCTGCTATTTGTTCCGCTAGATATACACTTTGTGAACAAGCAAAAATTTTAGCTTCTGGTTCTAGGTGTGACATTTAATTTGTTGTTTTTATTCCGTTGCGTTCCATACAATTTGGCTTTGACATTTTGTAAAGCGGGATGTGTGTATACGCCTCGGATGTAGTTAGTTGTGTGTTTCGTTTTTAGCGAGGTGCAAATTTATAAAATTTATTCAACTCTGAAAGGAAAAATTTAAGTATTTTTATAAGAGTATTTAATTTTATTTTTTACATTTGCACCGTGTTAAAGGAATCGATGGTTGATTTATAAACAATCTCCTCTTTTATTGCGTTGAAACAACTGTTGTTGTTTCTGTCTAGCTAAGCCCGGATGGCGGAATTGGTAGACGCGCTGGTCTCAAACACCTGTGGGAAACCGTGCCGGTTCGACTCCGGCTCCGGGTACAAAAACCGCTTCTTTCGAAGCGGTTTTTTTGGTTTTACATCATAATGGATTTTATTGTAGTAAAATTCTTTGAAATAATATTTACCAAA
>CANEXR010000051.1 GCA_947443815.1 Flavobacteriaceae bacterium
ATTATGAAACTGTTTTCATTTTAAATCCCGTTTTATCTGAAGTTCAGGTAAAGGAAACAGTAAGCAAATTTGAAGATTTTCTTACTAGTAGAGGAGCTGAAATGGTATCTAAAGAAGACTGGGGTCTTAAAAAGATGGCTTACGAAATCCAAAACAAGAAAAGTGGCTTTTACCATTTGTTCGAATTTAAAGTATCAGGAGAAGTTCTTATCGCTTTTGAAACTGAATTCAGACGTGACGAAAGAGTTATGCGTTTCCTAACTGTAAGTCTTGACAAACATGCTATCTCTTGGGCTGAAAGAAGAAGAGCAAAACTTAAATCTCAAAAAGCGTAATCATCATGGCAACATTACAACAATCTGCTTCAGGAAAAAAAGACGGGGATATCAGATATCTTACTCCTTTAAATATAGAAACTAACAAAACTAAAAAATATTGTCGTTTCAAAAAATCAGGTATCAAATATATTGATTACAAAGATGCTGATTTCTTATTGAAATTCGTTAATGAGCAAGGAAAAATTCTTCCTCGTCGTTTAACAGGAACTTCATTAAAATACCAAAGAAAAGTGTCTGTAGCTGTAAAAAGAGCACGTCACTTAGCTTTAATGCCATACGTGGCCGATTTATTAAAATAATTAAAAATTAACAGTTGTTGGTTTTCTGAAACATGAAACCTAACTTCTACCTTATAAGGACAACAACATGGAAATTATATTAAAAAAAGACGTTCAGAATTTAGGATTTAAAGATGATGTGGTAAATGTAAAAAATGGTTACGGTCGTAACTTTTTAATACCACAAGGTCATGCTCAATTAGCGACTCCTTCTGCAAAGAAAGTATTAGCTGAAAACCTAAAACAAAGAGCTCATAAAGAAGCTAAAGTTGTTAATGATGCAAAAGCATTGGCTGAAACTTTAAAAGCTATAGAAATTAAAATTTTTGCAAAAGCAGGTGGCGAAAAATTATTTGGTTCAATAACTAATATTGATATTGCCGAAGCATTAGCAAAAGGTGGACAAGAAATCGAAAGAAAATTTATAACTAGCGGAATTGTTAAACGTACTGGTAAATATGCTGCAAGTGTTCGTTTACATAGAGATGTTATCGTTGAATTACCTTACGAGATTATTGCTGAAAAATAACATTTGGTCAACATATTGTTAATAAAATATATAAATCACTCTTAGGAGTGATTTTTTTTTGATTAATTTTGTCGGAAATTAACTCATATTAAAACAAATGAAAAAAATCATTACTTTGTTGTTTATCGTTTGTAGTCTCCAATCCATCATTGGGCAAACTACAACTTCCAGCATTAAAGGAATTGTAAAAAGTTCTAATAATGAGTTGCTTCCAGGAGCAACAGTTCAGGCAATTCATACGCCAACAGGATCTAAATATTCTGCATTATCTAATGCAGATGGACGATTCAATATGTTGAATATGAGAATAGGTGGTCCTTATAAAATAATAGTAACATTTGTAGGGTATCAAACAGAAGAATTTAATGATGTTTATCTTGATTTAGGAAAGGCATTTAGTTTAGATGTTCTTTTGAAAGACGAAAGTCAAAAACTAGATGAAGTTAAAATTGTTACTTCAAAAAACAAAATCTTTCAAAGTGGAAGAACAGGTGCCGAAACTACAATCGGAAGAAGAGAATTATCTGCTTTACCATCTATCTCAAGATCTGCAGAAGATTTTACGCGTTTAGAACCAACTGCTAGTGGAGGATCTTTTGGAGGTAGAAATGATCAGTATAATAATTACTCTTTGAATGGTGCAATTTTTAATAACCCTTTTGGTTTAGATGCTGCGACACCTGGTGGACAAACCAGTTCGCAACCTATTTCTTTAGATGCAATTGATCAAATTCAGGTGGCAACTGCACCTTATGATGTAACTTTATCTGGTTTTACTGGTGCTTCTGTGAATGCAGTTACAAAATCTGGAACTAATGAGTTTCACGGTACTGCTTATGCTTACTACAGAAATGAGGACATGACAGGGAACAAAATTAAAGGTGAAAAAATATTTGTACCTTCATTGGAACAAACCCAAGCTGGTTTTAGTATTGGTGGACCAATTATTAAAAATAAATTATTCTTTTTTGGAAATTATGAAATTGACAAAAGAAGCGATTTAGGTTCAAATGTTGTTGCAAATGATGGTAATAGTACTATTGGTGTAAATGAATCTAGAGTTTTGGCATCAGATTTAATGCATGTATCAACTGAATTAGCTAATTTAGGGTATAATACAGGCGCTTATCAAGGTTTTGTTCATAACTCTAATTCAAATAAAGGAATTATAAAATTAGATTGGAATATCAATGATAATAACAAATTAGCTTTTATTTACAACTTCTTGGATGCTTCCAAAGACAAACCAGCACATCCAACTGCAATTCTTCGTAGGGGTCCTGATGTAAATACAATGCAATTTGAAAATTCAGGATATCAAATCAATAATCAAATAAGTTCTTTCTTAGTAGAATTGAATTCTAAATTTAGCGAAATCGTTACTAATAAATTACAAGCTGGGTATACTCATTTTAATGATTTTAGAAATCCTTTTTCAGCACCAGCACCAGTTATCACAATTACTAAAGATGGTTCACCTTATATTATAGCAGGTCACGAACCTTTTTCTATCAATAATAAATTAGATCAAAAAGTAATTCAAGTTACTGACAACTTAAATATTATTAAAGGAAATCATACTTACACTGCAGGTTTTTCATTTGAAAAATTCATATTCAAAAACTCCTTTAATCTTAAAGGATACGGTTTTGATGTTTTTGGAAGTACGGATATGGCTGGCTTTGATGCAAATATTGCAAGCGGGTATTATGCCACAGCTATAGCAACTGCACAAGCAACTTATGATGCTAAAAATAAATTAGAAGCGGGCACAAATGGTGGATGGAATTTGGCAGAAACTACTGTAGGTCAATTGGCTTTCTATGTTCAGGATGAATGGAATATCAATGATAATTTCAAATTGATTTATGGACTAAGAGCAGATAAACCGTTGTATTTTAATACATCAAATTTAATTCAGAAATTTATAGATACTGATAATTCAGAAGGGTATATTCCAACAATCAATTATTATAATCCAAAAGATGGCGCTGTAGTTAATTTTGATTCTACAAAATTACCTGGAAATGCATTATTATGGTCGCCTAGAGTAGGTTTTAATTGGGATGTAAAAGGAAATAAAACAACACAATTGCGCGGTGGAACTGGTATATTTACTGGAAAGCTACCATTTGTATGGATTGGAAATCAAGTAGGAGGTACTGACCCATTTTTTTACGAAGTGGTAAATAGAGATTTTAAATTTCCTCAAGTTTGGAGAACAAGTTTAGGTATAGACCATAAATTTGAAAATAATTTTATCCTTACAGTTGACATGTCTTATAATAAAGATTTGAATGCTGTTCATGTTCAGGACTGGGGATTAAAAACACCAACAAGCCAATTAAATGGAGTTGACAACAGACCAATTTATGGTTCTAATGATTATGGTACTTGGACTGATTATGGTTTTCCTGCCAGAGCTCATGCTTATGTTTTGACAAATTCTAATAAAGGAAGTGCATTTAATACTTCGGTTAAAGTTCAAAAAACATTTGACAATGGATTCTATACCAGTTTGGCCTATAATTATTTAAAATCAAAAGATGTAAATTCTATAGAAGCTGAGATAACTGGAGATGCCTTTAATTTTAATCCTGCTTTAGGAAATGTAAACAATGATGTTCTTTCAGATTCTAAATACGGCGATACACACCGTTTTATTGGAGTAGCTTCAAAAAAATGGAAATATGCAAATGACAAGTGGGCAACTACAGTATCTACTTTCTTTGAATATGCACAAGGAGGTCGTTTTAATTATACTTATGGTGGTGATATTAATAATGATGGTGCTACTGGGAATGATTTAATTTATGTTCCTACAACTGCTGAAATAGCTTTAATGACTTTTTCTGGAGCTGGTCAGGGTGCAGCATTTGATAATTTCATCAAACAAGATGACTATTTAAATGGAAGAAGAGGTCAATATGCAGAACGCTATGGTGCTTTATCTCCTTGGAGAGGTAAATGGGACCTTAAAATCATGCAAGACTATAATTTTAAAATTGCTTCTAATTCAGAAAAGAAAAATACAATTCAATTTAGCATAGATGTTTTAAATCTTGGTAATCTATTAAATTCTGATTGGGGAATTATTCAAGTTCCTAGTAGTGTTCAGCCAATTGGTGTAACTGTTGATGCAGTGACTAATATACCAACGTATACTTTTAATGGAACTCAAACAAAAACGTTCAGTTATGACGCAAGTTTAGCATCAAGATGGCAAGCACAGTTTGGAGTTAGGTATATTTTTTAAAAAAAAAAAGATAAAATTGATTAAATTTGCCCTTTCGTTTGAGAGGGCTTTTTTTTCTGCAAACGTTAAGTATATTTTAAAATAAAAAGAAGCTATTAAAATTCAATCATGAAATATTCAAGATTAACAAAAGAACAATTAGAAGAATTAAATCAGGAATTTAGTACTTTTTTGGCCACGCAAACTATTGATAAAGCCGAATGGGATTCTATCAAGAAAGAGAAACCCGAAGTCGCAGAACAAGAATTAGATGTTTTTTCAGATTTGATTTGGGAAGGCGTTTTATCAAAAGCCGAATTTTTAGAACATTTTTCAAAAAATCATATTTTTCTTTTTCATTGTTTTGATACACATGTACAATCAATCGTCCTAAAATCATTAGTTCCAGAAACGGACTTTCTAACAAAAGAAGGATTGCAATGGCTTAGTGATAATATGTTTACCGATACAATCGAAATGAAGGTTGGGAAAAAAGATTTTACCGAAGAACGGAATTCATCAATTTTTGGATTGATTCAACAGGGGGCTTTTTTGAGTGATGGACAATTATACAAACAAATAAATTCTATTATTGAATCATAAAATATTGATTCTTCTTTTAATTTGGTTATTTTAGTACACTTTTTCAAAAACTAAAATAGCCACTTTTTTTTATTTTATATGGACATTCAAAATACAATTCAAAACCTAAGAGAAGAATTAAATCAGCACAATTATAATTATTATGTGCTAGATAAACCTGTTATTTCTGATTATGAGTTTGATTTGAAATTAAAACAATTACAAGATTTAGAAAATAAATACCCAGAATATTTTGATGCCAATTCTCCAACACAAAGAGTAGGAGGAACCATAACCAAAAATTTTGAAACTGTTCCGCATGAATATCGAATGTATTCCTTGGATAATTCTTATTCGAAAGAAGAATTAGTAGATTGGGAAAAACGAATTCAAAAAGTACTTGGAGAAGTTCCTTTACAATATACCTGTGAATTAAAATATGACGGTGCATCCATAAGTATTACCTATGAAAATGGAAAATTAAAACGAGCCGTTACTCGAGGCGATGGATTTCAAGGAGACGATGTAACCAATAATATAAAAACCATAAAGTCAATTCCACTTCAGCTTAAAGGGGATTTTCCAGAAAAATTTGATGTTCGTGGTGAAATCATTTTGCCATTTGCTGGTTTTGAAAAAATGAATCAAGAGTTGATTGAAATTGGCGAAACACCTTATTCTAATCCAAGAAATACAGCCTCTGGAAGTTTGAAATTGCAGGATAGTAGTGAAGTTGCAAAAAGACCTTTAGATTGTTTGTTGTATTTTATTATTGGAAATAAATTACCTTTTAATTCTCAATTTAACGGATTAGAAACGGCTAGAAATTGGGGTTTTAAAGTGCCTAAAGAGGCAAAATTAGCAAATAGTTTAGATGAAGTCTTTGATTTTATTGATTATTGGGATATTCATAGACATCAATTGCCGTATGAAACCGACGGGGTTGTTGTAAAAGTTAATGCAATTCAATACCAAGAAGAATTGGGTTATACAGCTAAATCACCTCGTTGGGCTATAGCCTATAAATTCAAATCAGAGCAGGTTTCTACAATTTTAAATTCTATTTCCTATCAAGTTGGAAGAACGGGCTCAATTACTCCAGTAGCTAATCTTGAACCTGTGCAACTTGCCGGTACAATAGTAAAAAGAGCCTCATTGCATAATGCTGATCAAATAGAAAAACTGGATATTCGCATTGGTGATACTGTATTTGTTGAAAAAGGAGGGGAAATTATTCCTAAAATCATTGCAGTTGACTTGGCTAAAAGACCCGAAAATGCAACTCCTACTAAATACATCACGCATTGTCCAGAATGCAATACTGAATTAGTTAGACTAGAAGGAGAAGCAAATCATTATTGTCCTAATTTTTATGGTTGTCCACCTCAGATTATTGGTAGAATTCAGCATTTTATTTCCAGAAAAGCAATGGATATTGAAGGTTTAGGAGGAGAAACAGTAACCTTACTTTTCAATAATGGATTGGTTCATAATTATGCTGATTTGTATGATCTAACAATTGACCAAATCCTGCCATTAGAAAGGATGGCACAAAAATCTGCCGAAAACTTAGTAAATGGTGTGCGAAATTCTAAAAACATTCCTTTTGAACGTGTTTTATTTGCCTTAGGAATTCGATATGTTGGTGAAACAGTTGCAAAAAAACTGGCCAAACATTATAAAAGTATTGACGCATTGCGTCAAGCCAGTATGCTAGATTTAATGCTTGTTGATGAAATTGGAGAACGAATCGCGCAAAGTGTTATAGATTTTTTTGATAATGTACAAAATAAAATTACTATTGAAAGATTGAAATCGTATGGCGTGCAATTTGAAATCATTGAGAAAATAAATCCTAATGCAACAAATAAGCTATCTGGAAAAATATTCGTGGTTTCCGGCGTATTTTCAATATTTTCACGGGATGATTTGAAAAAAGCAATTGAAGACAATGGCGGTAAAGTAGGTAGCTCTATTTCGGCAAAAACGGATTATGTTGTGGCAGGTGATAATATGGGACCAGCAAAATTAGATAAAGCAAATAAACTTAATATAGCAATAATTTCTGAAGCAGAATTTTTGAAAATGATACATGATAACTAACGTATAAAACAATAAATATTGATTTTAAAAAACAAATTATCCCTAGAAAAGCAAATTACTATTATATATTTTTTGGTAGCAACAGCCGAAATCATAGCAGAATTATATGAGAATAGGCTTTCTATTTTTATTCTAAAACCTTTATTTTCAATAATATTAATGTTTCTTTATTGGAATACTTCTAGTCAAAAAAGTAATCTTTTTTTTGTAGCCGTGTTTTTTTCGATGATTACAAATCTTTTTTTTATTTCCAAGTCTGAAGAAATATTGTTTATAGGTCTGATAATTTTTTTAATATACCGAATATTAGTTATTTATTATATTTTTAAATTAACTAAGATTAAAGATTTCATTCCTTTAACCATAGCTATATCCCCCTTTTTATTTGTCTTTTTTTATTTATTGTCTATTTGTGGAGGACTTTCTTCAAATAGTTATAACATATTGATTGTTCAAAATATTTTAATATCCATTATTGGTGCTATGGCTTTATCCAGATATGTTATGAATGATGTGCATAAATATCCTTGGTTATTAGTATTTGGGCTAGTATCTGTTTCCCAATATTTCATAGTTTTTGTCGAAAAATATTATTTATCAGATTTAGCCCCACCATCTTTAAGACCATTGGCAATGGTATTGAATATTGGTGTGTATTATGCTTTTTACAAATTTGTTATTGAAATTGAACAATCTACAACTATTTGCGAACCAAAAAACTAAACTATAATTGATTTTCCCTCGGCACTGTTCTGCCTGTTATTGTCAAAATAAAAATCAATTCTACCTAAATTAATTCCATAACAGCCCACCTGATTTACTAAAACTTCTTTTCCAACACTGTTTTTAGCAATAGTAGGTTTGTCCAAAAATGTATGCGTATGCCCTCCAATAATTAAATCAATGTCTTGAGTAAGGGCAGCCAACTTCAAATCACATATTTTTGACTCATCCTCTTTATATTTGTATCCTAAATGTGACAAGCAAATAATCACATCACATTTTTTTTCTTTCTTCAAAATACGAACCATATCCTGAGCGGTTTCAACAGGGTCATTATAAACCGTTTCGCTATACATTCTCTTGTCAACCAAGCCCTCAAGTTCAATTCCAAGCCCAAAAATGCCTACTTTTATTCCATCCTTATCAAAGATTTTATAGGGTTTTACAAAACCATCCATAACCGTATTTTTGAAATCATAATTAGCCGAAATAAATTCAAAAGTTGCATGCGGCATTTGCGCACGAATTCCTTCTACACCATTATCAAAATCATGATTGCCAATTGTAGCCGCATCATATCGCATCATACTCATGAGTTTAAACTCTAATTCGCCACCATAATAATTAAAGTACGGCGTTCCTTGAAAAATATCACCTGCATCTAATAACAATACATTCGGATTTTCTTTTCGAATACTTTCTATCAAAGATGCTCTTCGTGCCACACCTCCTTTATTTGGATTTTTAGGATGATCAGCTGGAAAAGGGTCAATATAACTGTGAACATCATTGGTATGTAAAATCGTTAATTGTTTGACATTCATTGATTTAAAACTACTCAGCGAAACGCCTAACCCCATTAATGCAGTGCTCACAGCTGTTTTTTCTATAAAATCTATTCTTTTCATTTTATTTTAATTAGTATTTTTTGTAATAGGTCAATCAGGAGCTATTTCCCGCTTTACGCTACAATCTTTTTATTTTTTAAAGAAAAAAATAAAAAGGATTTCCACTACAATCGGGGCTAGGGCACCCTAGTTATGAAACTATCTTTATTTAAAACGCTATATTATTATTTATTCAACAGTAATTCTAACATCATTTATAACCGGAATAGTATCAACTTCCTTAAAATAATCAATCAGAATATTTCGTAATTTATAATCCAAATCAAATTTCTGAACTCCTTTTTTGAAGAAATTCATATTGTCGCCTCCATTTGATAAATAATCATTTGTGCCTACATAATACAAAGTTTCCGAATTTAGTGCTTTGCCTTGAACCAAAATATTTTTTGCCTGATTGTTTTTATCAATTGTAAAAGTCAATCCAGCAATTGGATGTGCTTTTTTGGTTGCAATAAAATAATCTACCAATTCTAGAATTTGTTCCTCTTTAAGTACTACAACAACTAAGCTATTTTCAAAAGGCATAATTTCAAAAGCAGTTCTTGCAGTCACATTTCCTTTTGGCAAAATAGAACGAATTCCGCCATGATTGAGTAAACAAATATCAATATTCCTTTTTTCACGGGCGTTAAAAACAATATTCCCCTTTTTTAAAGTTACATCTGCCATCAAATTGCCAATAGTTGTCTGCCATTCTCCAGAAGCTTTATCTAAAGTTTCAGGACAATAAGCCAGAATACTGTCCAAATCCTTATTAATATGTTCCCGAAATGGCTTAATAAAGTTTTCAATTTCAGGAATTTGATTTTCTTTTTCAGTAATTGGAATTCGTTTGCCTTCAATCTTAGAAACATGGTAAATTTGTTTACTACAGGAAATAATAAAAAAAAGTGTTAAGAATATAACAAAAAGTTTTAAAACACCGTTATACTTTTTTAGATTTACCATTTCAAATGCGACTTAATTAATTAATTTTGTAAACAGGTAAAAGTAATATGTTTTTAAATTATATAAAGGATTTTCTTGTAAAAAAAACATTAAAAAACAGGCTGAACAACTTTAAAACTAGTACAAGTTCAGAGGTTATTCAGACAATTGGTTTGCTCGTAGATGAAAAATATTTTTTAGAAAAAGAGCATTTGGTCAATGCATTAATGGCCAATGGAATCTCTAAAGAAAATATAAAAATTATTGCCTACAGAGATAAAATCAAAAAAAATGAAATCTATACTGTACCCACTTTTGGAGCAAAACAGCTTCATTGGAACGGAAGTATAACAGACCTGGTAATTAATGATTTTATAAAAGAGAAATTCGATCTGTTGATTAGTTATTATGATGTTGAAAAAGCAATTTTAATGCTAATTACCCAAAATTCAAAAGCACAGTTCAAAGTCGGTTTTTCATCAATAGACAAAAGGTTAAACCATTTGATGATTAATACTAATGCCGAAAATTACAAAGTTTTTGTTCACGAATTATTCAGATATCTTAAAATATTAAACAAAATATAATCTAATATGCAATCATTAATAGGAACTGGTGTTGCGCTTGTAACCCCTTTTAAACAAGATTTTTCAATTGATACAGAAGCATTAAAAAGAATTGTAAATTTCTCTATCGATGGCGGTATCGAATATCTTGTAGTTTTAGGAACAACAGCAGAAAATGCGACATTATCCCCAGAAGAAAAAGAATTAGTGATCCAAACTGTAATCGAAGCCAATAAAGGTAGGCTGCCATTAGTACTTGGAGTAGGAGGTAATAACACATTAAAGATTGTAGAAGAGTTAAAAACTAGAGATTTATCTTCATTTGTAGCAATTTTATCTGTTTCACCCTATTATAACAAACCAACTCAAGAAGGTATATATCAGCACTTTAAATTAATTGCTGAAGCATCACCAATACCAGTTATTTTGTATAATGTACCAGGAAGAACAGCAAGTAATATGGCTCCTTCAACTGTTTTGAGATTAGCAAATGAATTTAAAAACATTATAGCAATAAAAGAAGCTGCGGGCGATTTGGTTCAGGCCATGCAGTTGTTGAAAAATAAACCTAAAGATTTCCTAGTCATTTCTGGCGATGATATGATTGCTTTACCAATGGTTTTGGCAGGAGGTGCTGGCGTTATTTCTGTAATTGGACAAGGTTTTCCGAAAGAATTTTCAGAAATGATTCGCCTTGGATTAAACCGAAAAGTGGATGAAGCCTTCAAGTCTCAATACCTTTTGAGTGATTGTATCGACATGATTTTTGAGCAGGGCAATCCTGCAGGAATCAAAGAAGTGTTTCTATCATTGGGAATAGCAGAGAATGTTGTTCGTTTACCACTTGTTACTGTAGAGGAATCTTTATCAAAAAGAATACACCAATTTGTGACTAATATTGATAAATAAATCTATTAAATGCTGCTTTTTTTTAAACAAAAAAATATTTTGTAGTCCCTAAATTAATAACTAAATTTGCCACCGAAACTTCGGTATAATCTTTTGATTGAAGAATAATCAAAAAATTAGGAAAAAAGTATAAAAATGAAAAAAATAGTATCTTTATTGCTTGTTGTTGCTCTTTTTTGTTCCTGTAATGAATATCAAAAAGCATTAAAAACCGAAGACGTTGCAGTTAAATTTGAAGAAAGTTCAAAACTTTTCGATGCTGGAAAGTATACCAAAGCCATTCGTCTTTTTGAACAAATTGCACCTTCATATAGAGGAAAACCTCAAGCAGAAAAACTGTTTTATATGTTTGCGCAGTCATATTATAAAACCAAACAATATTACTTGGCAGGTTATCAATTTGAAAGTTTTGTTTCAGGATATCCAAAAAGTGAAAAAATACAAGAAGCTGCTTTTTTAGGTGCAAAAAGTTATTCGATGTTATCTCCAGTATATAGTCAAGACCAAGGAGATACCGTGAAAGCTATAGATAAATTACAAACATTCATTGATAATTACCCCAATTCAGAATATTTGGCTGAAGCCAATGTGATTGTTAAAACACTGAATGAGAAATTAGAAAAAAAGGTTTACGAAAACGCAAAAGGGTACAATACCATATCAGATTATAAATCAGCATTAGTAGCTTTTGATAACTTTATTGCGGATTATCCAGGGACACCTTTCAAAGAAGATGCCTTGTATTATAAATTAGATTCTGCTTATCAATTGGCAGTAAACAGTATTCCTTCAAAAATGGAAGACCGTTTGAATGTTGCTAAAATTGCCTATTCAAGTTTGATAAAATTTAATGCCAGTACAAAATACAAACAAAAAGCGGACGACATGTTAGTTCGAATTGAACAAGATTTACAAAAATTTACTAAATAAATAAAGTCATGGATTTAAAAAAGACGAATGCTCCAGTAAATACAATAACATACAACAAAACTGTTATTGAGGAACCTACTGGTAATGTGTATGAAGCAATAACCATTATGGCTAAAAGAGCAAATCAAATCAACTCTGAAATCAAAAAAGAATTGACTGAAAAATTAGAAGAGTTTGCTACATATAATGATAGTCTTGAAGAAGTTTTTGAAAACAAAGAACAAATTGAAGTTTCAAAATTTTATGAAAAATTGCCTAAGCCTCATGCTTTAGCAGTTCAAGAATGGTTAGATGGTAAAATCTACCACAGAGATTCAAACAAATAATACGTTACCATGTCAGTTTTAAAAGGTAAGAAAATTTTACTAGGAATTTCTGGTGGAATTGCTGCCTATAAAACAGCTTCTTTGGTACGACTTTTTATAAAAGCAGGTGCACATGTCCAAGTGATAATGACACCTGCTTCTAAGGATTTTATAACGCCACTTACGCTGTCAACTCTGTCTAAAAATCCTGTTTATTCTAGTTTTTATAACCAAGATGAACACAACGAAAAATGGAATAATCATGTTGAATTAGCGCTTTGGGCTGATTTGATGCTCATTGCTCCAGCTACTGCAAATACATTATCAAAAATGGCTAATGGCACTTGCGATAATCTCCTGATGGCAACTTATTTATCTGCCAAATGTCCTGTTTATTTTGCACCAGCAATGGATTTGGATATGTACAAACATCCTACTAGCATTTCAAATTTTTTATCGCTAACCCAATTTGGAAATACTATGATTCCTGCTGAAAGTGGGGAACTAGCGAGTGGATTATCTGGCGAAGGACGAATGGCAGAACCAGAAAATATAATTGCTTTTTTAGAAGCAGATTTAAACAGCAAATTACCACTTAAAGGA
>CANEXR010000052.1 GCA_947443815.1 Flavobacteriaceae bacterium
ATATCCATACAAACACTGCCAACGATGGTTGCCTTTTGATTATTAATAGTCACAAAACCCAATCCATTCCCCCAATGTCTCGAAATTCCGTCGGCATAACCAATGGGAATTGTGGCAATTTTAGTTGGTTTTTCAGCCATAAATCGCCTGCCATATCCTACGCTTTCGCCCGCTTCAATCACCCTTATTTGCGAAATAATGGATTTGAGCGTGCTTACATGCTGCAATTTCTTTTGTTCCTCGGCCTGATTTGAAACACCGTACAATCCAATTCCAAGCCGAGCCATATCATACTGCGCTTCAGGAAAATTGCTAATTCCCGAAGTATTCAAAATATGTCGAATGGGTTGTATATGCAATTCTTCCATCAAAAAAGTCGATAATTGTTCGAACAATGCAATTTGCGCTTTCGCAAAAACCTCATGCTCCAAATCATCACTTGTGGCCATGTGCGACAAAATACTTTTTACCGATACCGTTTGATTTCCTTTTAAAATAGCCACCAAATCATCGATTGTATTGGCTTCAAAACCCAAACGATGCATTCCTGTATCCAATTTGATATGGATTGGAAAATGGTCTAGCTTTTTTTGTTCTGCTATTTTAAGAAAAGCGCGCAATCCTTTTAAACTGTATATTTCGGGTTCTAATTGATGTTGAATAATGGCCGAAAAACTGGTTGATTCTGGATTCAAAACCATAATCGGCAAAGTAATTCCTGCTGTTTTTAATGCAATTCCTTCATCGGCGAAAGCCACACCCAAATAATCAACCTTATGATGTTCCAATAATTTGGCAATTTCAAAACCTCCATTTCCATAACCAAATGCTTTTACCATCACCATTATTTTGGTCTTGGATTGCAAGCGCGATTTAAAAAAATTGAGATTGTGACTCATTGCATTTAAGTTAATTTCCAAAACGGTTTCATGCGTTTTTTCTTCTAAAATCGCAACAATATCTTCAAAATGGAACGTTCGGGCACCTTTGATTAAAATGGTTTCATTACTGAAATCTAAATGCTCAAAATCGGTTAAAAATTCAGCTGTATTTTTATAAAAAATACCTTTTTCAAATTTATTTTTGAAGGTTGAAATAGTGGTTCCAATTCCAATAACACGGGTGATTTTATTTGAAACTAGCAAATTTGAAACTTTTGAATACAAGGCTTCATCAGACAAACCACTTTGAAAAATATCCGATAAAATCAAAGTTTTCTTTTGGTATTGCTTTTGACTTTCCAAGAAATCCAACGCAATTTTAAGCGACTGAAAATCCGAATTGTAACTGTCATCAATAATACTGCAATTATTGATTCCGTTTTTAACTTTCAAGCGCATTTCTACAGGATACAGCAATTCCATTCGGGATTGAATGGTTGTCGTATCGTACTTTAAATACAGCAAAACCATCAAACAAGAAATTGCATTTTCGACTGAAGCAGTATCCTGAAAAGGGATTTTCAATTCGAAATCTACTTTTTCATAAGTGCAAAAAAACTGCGTGTCTTGATTTATTTTTTGTTTTTTCGAAATGAAAACTGCCGCTTCTTTATTGGTAAAACTCCAAGAAAACGTTTTTAATTTTGAAGAAATACAGGCATCAACTTCTTTGTTTTTTTGATAAATAATAACTTCTGAATGTTCAAAAAGCTGGAGTTTTTCTTTTATTTTTTCTTGTAAATCTGCAAAACCTTCATCATGTGCACTGCCAATATTGGTTAGAATTCCTATAGTAGGTTTGATTATTTTTTCTAATTTTTTCATCTCAGAAGTGGTCGAAATTCCCGCTTCAAAAATGCCTAGATTATGGTGCTCATTGATGGCGATGACTGATAATGGAACACCAACTTGTGAATTATAACTCTTTGGACTGCGAATAATATTATATTCTGGACTCAACAAAAAATTCAACCATTCTTTGACAATTGTTTTGCCATTGCTTCCTGTCAATCCAATAATTGGAAAGTCAAAAAGCCCTCTGTAATAGGCCGCAAAATCTTGCAAAGCCACAAGTGTATCTTTGACAATCAAAAAATTAGCTTTTGTAGCTATAAGGGCTGGAATATGTGTCACTACAAAATTCTGAACCCCTTTTTCTATTAAATCTTCAATGTACAAATGGGCATCATTATTGGGTCCAACCAAGGCAAAAAACAACGTATTAGTTCCGTTTTGCAAGGAACGACTGTCTATTGAAACGGAATCTATCCCTTCAGTTCCTTTGTTATCAACAAATACAGCCTGAATTTGTGGAATGATATTTTGAATGTGTAGCGTCATCTATTTAGAAAGCGAATACTGCTTATTTAAAAGTTTAGGTCAATTTAGTCTTTTTCAGAAAACTTTATCAAAAATAACACTCTTTTTCTAATGCAAGCTTTGAAACTGCACAATTTATTTTGAATGTAATTCTGAAATTGTTAGTAAAGGTATTTGCTAAAAAAGGGGGCTTTCCTTTTGCTAAATTTGAATCGAATTGTACCTTTCAAAAAAACATTTTCGCTGACAATACACTAAACAATCCCTTGTTACCAAAGGGTTAAATTACCTATCTTTGTAGGAGACAAAAAGACCAAACTCTTGAAAAAAATACTTCCAATATTCTCCTATCTTTTTCACCCGATATTTATTCCAGTATATGCTGCAATTGTATATTTGTTTGTAAATGATTTGTATTTTCCAATTCAAGAAAAATTATTTATCCTTTTGCAAATTACTATTTTAACGGTATTTATTCCTATTTTGTTTTTTTTCTTGCTGCGTTCTTGGGGGAAAATAGACTCCGTTATGGTTGCTGAAGTATCCCAACGCAAAATTCCACTGGTTATTCAATGTTTTTTGATTATCACTTTGATTCGAAAAAGCATTACAGTTGAGCGTTATCCAGAACTTCATTTCTTTTTCTTAGCAGGATTATTAAGCACCCTTTGTGCTTTAATTTTATTGTTTGCAAAAGTAAAAGCGAGCTTGCATTTGATGACCATTAGTGCATTAACAGTGTTTACAATTGGCATGAGTATTCATCTTCAAACCGAAAATAATTACCTCATTGCTTTTTTGATAGTAATGAATGGTTTTGTGGCCACTTCCCGATTAGAAATGAAAGCACACACCTTCAAAGAATTGATTATTGGTTTTGCTTTAGGAAGCATTCCGCAGCTTATGTTGTTGCGTTTTTGGTTATAAAATATAAAAAATCACTCCCACATTAAGTGGCTTCATCTTTAGAATCTCGCCATTGACAGCTCCAGATTTGAATATAGAATTCAATCCATAATAAGCATATACATTTATTGTATTATATCCAGCCGAAATGTAAGCGCCGTATAAAAATCTATTAAAATCCTTATTCCCAGTAATTTTTGTATGGGCCGCAGGAGTATTAAAAATCGAACGGTCACTCACTAAATAACTGCATTTGAAACCGCTATAAATACGCCAAAACTTGGTGCTTTCATAGGTTGATGTTCGCCATCTGAACTCGATTGGAACATCAACTAAAAATTGCGAAAATTTATTTTTACTATAATTCACCGTGCCATTCAAAAGAGTGTAAACAGGAACCTCATCCGATCCTGAAATGGCAATATTTTGAATATAATTGTTATAGGTAAAGCCAACTCCAGTAGCAACAGCAATAGTTCTTTTTTTATTTATAGGCATATCCCGTAGAAAACCACCCGTAAAACCTGCTGATAATTTATTTTTTGAAAACCCTTGTGGTGTACTGCGTAAAGTGTTGTAGCTAACCCCAAAATAAAACTGATCTTCTCGGTACAAAGAATCTATTTTTACTTTTGGTGCATTTTCAGAAGTCGTCTTTTCTTGTGAAAAAGCAGTTGTAACAACTATGAAAAACAAACAGTTAAGAAATAATCGCATTTTGTTTTTTGGTTTTATGGTACAAATATACTGTTTTGATAGTTTCTGATGTGTATTGAAAAACAAATAATGACTGCCAAAATCTCTTTTGAAAACAATCAAACAACTCCTTTTTCTTGAAAGAATTAAGCAGTTGGTTTTTAAAACTTTAATTATTTTAGACAAAATGCTGTTTTAAGAGATTAAAAATAATATTTTTACTTTAGAAAGCAATAAAATACAACCGTCACTCTTTAAAAAATTATCATACAAATGCAAATTGGAATTATAGGATTAGGAAAAATGGGGTTCAATCTCGCTCTGAATTTAAAACGCAATACCTACGCTGTTGTTGCACAAGATGTCAACACTGATTTTGTCGAAAAAATAGGTCAAGAAGGTATTGAAACTGCCTATACAGTAGGCGAATTATGCCAGAAACTAACTGGCCGAAGAGTGATTTGGCTAATGGTTCCCGCTGGCGAAATTGTTGACAGTGTTATCCAATCGTTGCTTCCTTTTTTAGCAAAAAATGATATTATTATTGACGGTGGAAATTCGAATTATAAGGATTCCAAACGTCGTTATACCCAACTAAAAGAACAAGGTATTTCGTTTTTAGATTGTGGTACTTCGGGAGGTACTTCGGGAGCATTGCATGGAGCTTGCACGATGATTGGTGGTGATGCTACTGTGTTTGACTATGTAGCCGAAGTTTTCAAAGCTATTTCTGTCGAAAACGGATTCCTTTATACGGGAGCATCTGGGAGCGGACATTTTACAAAAATGGTTCACAACGGAATCGAATATGGCATGATGCAATCCATCGCCGAAGGATTTGAAGTTTTTGAACATTCAGAATTTGATATCGACTTCGAGAAAACCGCTAAACTATTCAATCACGGCTCTGTAGTGCGCAGTTGGTTGATGGAATTAACCGAAAATGCTTTTTCTAAAGACCCAAAACTAAACGGAATCAAAGGAATCATGCATTCCTCTGGCGAAGGAAAATGGACGCTGGAAACGGCCTTAGATTTAGGGGTTCCAACACCCGTAATTGCGCTTTCTATCATGATGCGCTACCGTTCACAAATGCAAGATACCTTTTCAGGAAAAGTGGTAGCGGCACTTCGAAATGAGTTTGGTGGACATGCCGTAGAGAAAAATGAAGATTAGACAATCTGTCCTTAAAAAAACTCCCTATTGATGGGAGTATCCAACTATAACTTTAATTTTTCAAATTCAGGCTTATGTCTCTACTGATTCTGATTGCTGGCATTCTTTTACTACTTGTTTTGATTTCCGGAGTAAAACTCAATGCTTTTATTGCTTTGATTATTGCCGCTTTTTTTGTGGGAATTACAAAAGGCATGCTTTTACCAGATATTATCAAATCCATCCAAGAAGGAATTGGGAGTACTTTAGGGTCCCTGATTTTGATTCTTGCTTTAGGAGTTATTTTAGGTAATTTGCTTTCGGATAGTGGCGCAGCACAGCGTATAAGTTCCGTATTAATTCAATCTTTTGGCATCAAGCGCATTAAATGGGCGATGGTGCTTACGGGTTTTGCAGTAGGAATTTCGATGTTCTACAATGCTGGTTTTATTATTTTAATTCCTATGGTTTTTGCGGTGGCCAAAAGCACCAAACAACCTATTATTTATTTAGGAATTGCTATGGCATCCGCACTTTCTATAGCACATGGATTTCTTCCACCACATCCAGGACCTACAGCTATTGCGGTGATTTTTAAAGCTGATATTGGCAAAACATTACTCTATGGTCTTTTGGTTGCCATCCCTGCCCTACTGATGGCGGGTATTGTTTTTCCAGAATTTATCAAAAAAATCGAAGCTAATCCACCCAAAGGATTGTTCCAAAATAAGACTTTTACCGAAGACGAAATGCCTTCCTTTGGCATTAGTTGTATAACTGCAATCATTCCTGTTCTTTTAATGGCAACAGCTACGATTAGCGAATTGGTTTTGCCCGAAGAGGCTCCGTTGCGTCCCATTTTAGGCTTTATTGGCAATCCAACGACTTCTTTACTTATTGCCTCACTTTTTGCGGTATATGTTCTAGGTATCCGTCGTGGTAGAAAAATGCAGGACATTATGGATAAATCAAGTTCAGCATTGAGCTCAGCTACTATGATTATTATGATTATTGCTGCAGGTGGTGCATTCAAACAAGTATTAATAGACAGCGGAATTGGTACTGATTTAGCGGCTTTTTTTGAAACATCAACGCTTTCTCCCCTTGTTTTAGGTTGGTTAATTGCTACTATTATTCGCATTGCTTTAGGTTCAGCAACTGTGGCTGGATTGACTGCCGCAGGAATTGTACAGCCTTTGGTCTTGAGTACTGGTGTATCGCCTGAACTAATGGTACTTTCGGTTGGAGCTGGAAGTTTGATGTGTTCTCATGTCAATGACACTGGCTTTTGGATGTTTAAAGAGTATTTTGGAATTAGCGTTTCGGAAACTTTTAAAACTTGGACCGTTATGGAAACTATTATTGGAGTTATGGGATTGATTGGGGTTTTAGTACTGAATTTATTTCTAAGTTAAAAAAGAATTTTAACATTCCAAAAAATAGCAATTTATAGTTTCTGGCCAATCTTAAAGGGTTTTTCTCTTTTATAAAGTCAGGTAAATTTTTTTAAAAAAATCCATGTTTATCACTACTATTTAAATTGAAAACACAGCAAAAAACTTTTGAACCAAACCAATAAAAGTTAAAGCATTATACAACAACAAATGGAATCATTTTATATCGGAATTGATATTGGCACAACAGCAACCAAAGCGGTTTGTTTTGATGGTACTGGAAAAGTGATTCGTCAGTTTTCTAGCACGTATCCCATGTACCATCCACAACCAGATTGGAGTGTGCAACAACCTGCTGAAATCTTAGCCGCTGTTTTGGGATGTATCCAAGAAATTACAAAGGGAATCCAGCCAGAATTCATTAGTTTTAGTTCAGCTATGCAAAGTATTATTGCCATTGACGAAACTGGAAATCCTTTAACTGACGCTATTTTATGGGCTGATAATCGGGCGCATGACTTAGCCGAAACACTTAAAAATTCAGAACTCGGAACGCTTTTTTATCAGAAAACGGGAATCCCAATTCATCCGTTTTCTCCGATGACAAAAATAGCTTGGTGGAAAGCATGGGATACTACCGTTTTTTCTAAAGCAGCAAAATTTATCAGTATTAAAGAATATGTTTGGCAGCAACTAACGGGCGAATATAGTATTGACACTGCAATGGCATCTGGAACAGGATTGATGAACATTCATAGTTTGACTTGGGACACTGAAATTCTAGATTATTTAAAGATACAACCCGAGCAACTTTCGCTCATTCATAGTGTCACACACCAAAGCAAAGGACTTTCGGATGGTTTTCTTTATGTGCTTGGAGGTGGTGACGGAGCATTGGCCAATTTAGGGACAGGCGCTATGGAAAAAGGACGTATGGCATTGACTATTGGCACAAGCGGAGCTGTTCGTTTGCCTATAGAAAAACCTTATATTGATCCTGAAATGCGAACACAATGTTACCATTTGATGGATCAGCAATACCTTACTTTGGGCGCTGTCAATAATGGAGCTGTAATTTTGCAATGGTTAAAAGAATCGCTTTTAAAAACAGATGCTTCTTTTGAAAGCCTTTTTGACGCAGCCGAAAAAGTTCCTGCTGGTTCTGAAGGATTGCTTTTTGTACCTTATTTATTAGGTGAAAGAGCGCCTATTTGGGATGCTTCGGCACAAGGAACGCTTTTGGGAATCCAAATTATTCATACCCAAGCCCATTTGGTTCGGGCTACTTTGGAAGGTATTTTATTTGGATTATTGAGCATCGCTGCGATTTTACTTCCCGATATTGACAAGAGAAAAGAAATTACAATAATGGCTAGTGGCGGTTTCGGAAAAAGTGAACTTTGGTTGCAAATGGCAGCTGATATTTTTCAGATGAAAGTTGAAATGGCTCAAACTACCGAAGGTGCTGCTTGGGGTGCGGTGCTAATTGGTCTAAAATCAATTGGAGCAGCAACGCCTTTACCAAACAAGACAGCGCAAACCTTTTTGCCGAATGGCGCTCATAAAGAAATCTACGAACAAGGTTTTAACAAATTCAAAAAAATCTACCCCTTATTGAAATCTTTATAATTGTATCTAAAAAAAACAGCGCATTCCTCAAAAGTAATGCGCTGTTTTTTTAAGTTTTACAAGTTTTAATTTTTTATAATTTTAAGGTTTTGTGTACCATAATTATTTTCAACTCTTAAAAAATAAACTCCCGTTTTAAAAGTATTCATATCCAAAATATGCGATGCCGACACAGTAGCTTCAAGTAGCTTACGCCCTAATATATCGGTTATGGTAATTCGGTTTTGTTGGTCGGCCAATTCTAAATACAACTCATTTTGCACTGGATTTGGAAAAAAGAATTGCTTAATTTCCTTTGGATTTTCTATTCCTAACGTACAACTATTGCCTACTACATAAGAAAAATATTTGGTAACCGACAATCCTCCTGCAAAAGCAAATTTACAAGCATAACTAATCGTTGCGCCAATGGTTTGTGTGGGGATTGTTTTAGTAAATTCTTTGCCCGAAACTGCGGTCATTGGTGTTTCTGAAAAAGGGGATTGTTTCCACAAATAGGCAACCACTCCAGCTTTGTCATCCAATAATTCAAAATTAATTTTCACATCCGTTCCTGTTGTTACAAAAGCATATTTATAGCCTTGTGAAAACGAACCTTGCGATGCTTCAGAGGAAGTTCCAGCGCAATCCGAATTCGTATTTGCTAAGGTTGTCGTGTTCAATGCAATTGGATTATTTGCGGAAGCATTTCCTGCCACATCAGTTGCCGAAACAGTAAAAGTATAGCTTGTCCCGGAATTCAAAGCCGAAATTACCAAGGGTTTTTGAACCCCAGAAGTGGTTGTTACCGATGTTGTATTGGCACCATATCCAACCGTATAAACCACCGTCCCTGAATTATCAATAGCGTTCAACAACAATTCAACGGAAGAGGAAGTAACAGCACCAAGACTCGCTGTAAAATTGGCGGGTGCCTGCGTATCGTTTGGTATACTTCCACAATTGGCTCCCACAACGTATTTGACGTATTTAGTCACCGACAAACCCCCGGAATAAGCAAATTTACAGGCGTAACTAAGCGTTGTCCCTGCGGTTTGCCCACTTATTTTTGCAGTAAATTTTTGGCCCGAGACGTTTGTCATTTGAACTTCTCCAAAAGGAGATTCTTTCCATAAATAAGCAACAACACCCGCTTTAGCATCTAACATTTCAAAAGTGATTGTAACATCCGTTCCAACAGTTTCAAAAGTAGCCGTATAACCCAAAGTAAAAGAACCTTGTGTAGCAGCTGTAGCCGTTTCAGTACAAGACATTAAAGGCGCAATGGTAACGTTTACTGGCTGTGAACTACTTTCGCCACCAGCATCATCTGTCGCTTTTGCTGTTAATGTGTAAGTTGCTGCTGAAGGATTCCAAATGGCAGTATAAGGCTCTGATGTATCGGTACTTATTAATGTCGTATTTTCATAAAAAGCTACTTTTTGAATTGTTCCGTCAAAATCGCTGGCATTAGCCGTAATATTTATGGCGTTTCCTGCTGTAAAAGTAGCATTATTTGCAGGCGAAAGTAAGGAAACTGTCGGTAATGCATTGGTTGTATTGGTTACTAAAATCAATAATTCATCTTCATCCGTTACGCCATCACTGTTGGTTACCGTCAATTTCAAACTATAAACACCTGCTACCAATCCGCTAATTGTAGGTTTCGAATTGGTATCTTCTGAAAAAGAAATTACAGTTGGTCCGTAGTTTTGTGTCCATTTATAAGTTAGCATTTTTCCTGCTGATTCCGTACTTGCCGATCCATCGAGTTGTGCCGTATTTTGGGGCAAAAGCACTTTTAGTTTACTTCCCGAAATAGCGGTTGGATAACTATTTGTCAGATCTCCGGTTCGGGTAAAAGTCATTTTCCCTAAATTAAACTCTCCATACGAAAAAGCAATTCGCAATACATGTTGCCCCGCAGTAAGCGGAATAGTAGCTATTGTTTTACTAGCCCAAATATCCCAAGAAGTTGTTGAAGTTGATGGAACAACAATAGCTGATGAAATGGATTGTCCATCTAATTCTAAATGAAAAGGGCCTCCACCAGCAGCATTTCCAGAAGCATACCTAAACGCAAAAGAATACAAGCCAGATTGATTCACGGAAACGGTATATTCTAACCATTCGTCCTTTGCAATAAAACCAACAATAGCACCTTCGGCAGTACTTACGGAAGTGTCTACGGATTCGTCCATTCTAAAATCGCCTGAATTAGCGGTTGTAACATCTAAATAAGCGGTATTTTGTCCTTTCCCCCCTTCAAAAACATCAAATTTTCCTGCTTCTAAAACCCCAGGAATGGGCCAAGCAGTTCCTCCGTATGGCAATTGATTCCCAACCTGAACCGTTACACTATTGGTCACATTAAATAAAGTCCCTTCAACTACTTTGGCATAAAAAGAATGCATTCCCAACGTTAAATTAGTTGCATTCCAAGTAAAAGGGGCTGTGGTAACCACTCCTAATGAAGTGTTGCCATCCATAAATTCAATTTGGGTCGGTGTCCCATCTGAGGTTACAACAGTTAAAGCTACACTTCCGTTTACATACGCTTGCGCAAAAGAAGATGTTAGCACGCCTTTTATAGCAGTGTCCTTACTGGTAACCATTTTATGTGCAGGAACAAGTAATTGATACCCCGTTGAAAAAGTAACCGTTAAGGGTTGATTGGAATAATTATGTGCCACATAAGTAGTTTCGCCATTTTGTGTAAAAGCAGCTGCAATAGGATTGTTGGCCGTTATAGTCGCATCTACTCTCCCTAATGCGTTTAAGGCATGGAGCCAATGGTAGGTTTGTGCATCCGAAATTCCAAATTTCAAAGTTCTATTTGGATTGGAATTATACATTTCAATTGCTTTTGCAGGATCAATGAAGGCCAAATATTCCCACATGACATCATGCCATAAATTTGGATTTACTTCGTTACCAGTAATGCCCGTATTGGTTTTTATTTCATTCCAAAGTTTAGTTACATAGGCTGTATCCTGCCCCAAATAAAGGGAGCCTCCATGAATTGGATACATTTCGATTCCGTAAGAAGCCGCAATATCACTCGTCCAAAAAGTTCCATTGTCTTGGCTGTTTCCCCAAACCCTCGAAACTAAACTATAGTTGTGGTTGACTGGAAAATTACGGTTGTTTTTGTCCAACCAATATTCTTCAATAGCGGTTTGTTCAGTGGTATAAAGATAAATTCCCAAATCGCGAATGGCTTTGTTTCCAGTAACTTCTCCCCAATGAATGAGTGATGAATTGAACTGCATACTTTCTGAAGTGGACTCCTGATCATTTCCTTGTGGAAAAGTGGCAAAACCGTTTGCCCAACAATGCCCAGCATAGGGACTAAAATTACGCAAGTACGGAAACAAAGGATCATTCCTATCCGTTGTAGCTGCATCGCGCACCAATAAATTGATCATATCACCCCATTTTGCTGCCCAACCCGGTTCGTATTGCTCCAAAAAAGAAGCGGCATGAATGAAATAACCCCAATGAAAATGATGGTCATTGATATTACTATCTTGTCCATGTCCCGCAGGATAGCCCAACAAGGCTGACCAAGTGGTGTTGTAATAAAATAAAAATGCCACTTCCCCACTATCAGCTTTCAACCAATCTTCGAGGCGTTCTTTGATGGTGGCTAGCATTTTATCACGAGCAACAGTATTTCCCATTTCATCAGCAATACGAGCTGTTTGAATCAATCGGTTCATCACTTGACCTTCGTTATAAGAATCCGTCCAAGTCTCCAAACCATCATTTTCGATAGCCGTAATTTTTTCTTTCAAAGCTGTTGGTGTAAAACCAGTACTGTAATTATCCACATAAGGTAAGGTGGGCAAAATACCGTGAAATTTATTTTCAACACTAAAACTATTACCCGCCATGGTTTTCATTTCGCCACGAATAGTAGCATAGCTGTATTTATTTGGAATAGGGGAATTACTCGCCAAATTAGCCCATTGATGCGGTAGTAATCCCAATAACATATTGGTTTCTGTGCCTTCTTTTACTTCGGTTGTCACACTAAAATCCGTTCTCATCACCGAGCTGCTTTCATTATAGCTAAAACTCGAAGTGGTTTGAGTCGGAAAAACATAGGCATATTTCTTGTATTCATTGGCCACACTCATTACATTTGGTGCTGTCAGTGGAATAAAAGCCATAGACCAATAATTTTTCCCGTTTAATGCTGATGTGTAAACGGAACCATTTTGGACCCAAGTGCTTCCCGTTGGTGCATATACTGCAAAATCGGCATTGCTTTTTGCGTCTGTAATGACTAACATTTCATTGCTTATGGTTACCGTTCCTGAGTTTACCGTTATTTGTACTTCATCTGCGGTTTTCTTATTAAAATACAAAAAGGGCATTGCAATACCTGCTGTTGCTTGAAAATTATGAGTTCCATCATTCCAATCCATCGTAACGGTCCAATCCGAATAATCCGAAACAGTAGTTTTAGTGGCTGCCATTCCTTTGACACTCACTACAACAGGCGACATATCGTCTATTACACCCGAAGGAACATAGCTAACCACTAACCCATTATTGGTTGTTTTTAAGGTGTAAGGATAAGTAAAGAGGTTACTGGCTTGTGTTTCTTTGACTAGTTTGGACCACCAATCGTTAGTGGGAACCGGTTTTCCCAAAGCAGCGCCACTCAGATTGGGTGTTCCTGATGGAAATCCGTTACGTCCCGCACTGTCTGTTCCTGGGAAAGTTTTAGTGTAGCTCCCATTCCCTACGGTAATAAGCTGTGCGTGGCTATTATTAGCAAATAAAAGCAGGGTTAAAAATATAAAAAAGGATAACC
>CANEXR010000053.1 GCA_947443815.1 Flavobacteriaceae bacterium
ACTATTTTCGGGCAAAAGATTTACTTTGGCTAGTGCTGGATTTATATACGGAATATTCTCGTTTGGATTGGTTACCACGACTCCGTCGAGTACGCAAACCGTTTGTTTGGTGGTATAATTGAATTTGAATGTCCACACTTTCAGCAATCCAGCATCGGTTTCGTGAATATAGCCAAAAGTCATATCGTTGTTGTTCGCATTTAGTTTTTCGAGTGGCATGAGTTTTTTACCATCCATTGGAGTTGCAGTATGAGTCACGGTTCCCAAAAGCGTTTGCCCCTCACCACTAAAATGTTGGTCAAGTGTTTGCGAATTGACTTCGATTCGGTTATTAAAATAGAGTGCAACAATGCCCTCGTTGGTGTTTTCTATCGGTTCAAAAAAACCGCCTCTTAACCCAAGTGTGTTGTTGTTGCCAATCACTTTGGTCTTTGCCCAACCTACGCTATATGCACAAGTATAGCCATATCCTTGTCCGCCAACATCTTGAGGATTACCTACCATGTGTGGAAATTTGGTCATGTGATAATCTGGATATCCAAAGAAACCTTCCATGCTTTCGCCACTAAAATCACCTAAAGTAGTGCGGTCGTCAAAACTGGCTAATTTGTTGGTAAAAGTGATATATTTTAAAATATTTAGATGCGGATAAAACGAGCCACCTTGGTAATGGGTTTCATCTACAACTGAAAAATTTTGACTATTTATACTACCACGAAATGCCTTAAAGCTACTATTTATTCCAATCGTTGATCTTTCTCCAAAACAAAAATTAATAGTATTGTTGGCTTGCATAGTCATATCTTGAGCCGTTATTTCCTGAAAAAATTCTGGGTTTGACAATTCGCCAACATAACCATAAATTTTCTTAAACCCTTTGTTAGGGTTCAATAATTCGATTGGTTGTGGGTTCGTAACCACGTCAATAGTTTCTTGTGTTTTGTCTGAAGTACAAGAAAATAAAAGTAGTAGTATTATCAATGACAAACTGTTTTTCATTTTGATTTAGTTTAATTAGTTTTGAGACAAACTTGCGGTTTTATTCAAAACAAAAAAATACGACAAATGTCGTATTTTACATTTATAATTTTACCAAGTCAGCGAGAGGAATTTTATCAAACATCGTATTTATTTTTCCATCTATTACTTTTGTAAAATATAAAATCTCGTTTTCCTCGTCATAATAAGGACCTCCTTCAAAACTATTGCTGTTTATCTTGTTACCAAGATTTATGGGTTCCGACCAATTTTTCCAAGTATCATCCAATCTATGTGATACATAAATATCAAAATTGCCATAACTGCTATACCCATTGGAAGCAAATAACAAGGTTTTTGTATCGGATAAAAGTTGTGGTAAAGATTCATGATTGGCAGAATTAATAGTTTTTCCCATATTTTGAAGCATCCCAAAGGTGCCATCTTCCTTTTTATTAGTAAAATACAAATCCATACCACCTTGAGTAAAATCTGATTCTAATCCTAAAATAAGTGTTTTACCATTTGCAGTCATTGTTGCATCGGCAGTTTCGTCATAATTAGCAAAGGCTGCTATTTTTAATTGTCCTTCAGATTCGTATTTTCCGTCTTTTAATTTGAATATCGAAAACCCACTTTCACCGGTTCCTTTGTTATAAGCATTTCCTCCACAAAATAAGAAATCATTGCCTACATATTCAATATAATTAAAAGTATCATTCTCATTCAAATCATTTTCCAAAATTGGTGTACTCCATTTTCCAGCTATTTTTGTACTCGAATAAATTAACTCTTTATCAGTAGAATTATCTGTAAAATAGAGTTTATTTCCATCAATAGAAAGCGCTGGCGTAACTGACGCTAAATTGGGGAATACCAATTTTTCTGAAGCTGATAATTTTTCAAAAATAGGATTTGTATTTATTTGAGCATCAATTGAAACTTCTGAATCAGAAATTCCAATAGCATCGATTTGTTTTTGACCTGGAAGCAATGCAAAATTGAACTCTACTTTTACAGCCACCACTCCCGAAACGGTATTTTCTAAAATAGCGTGCTCTATCCCTGGATTGAAAACATCAGGAACTTCTTGAATTTTCCTTCTTTTTCGGTTAAAATAATAGGCGTGATCAGTCAGTATTGATGTTTTATAAGCAGGAGTTTGCCAGCCTACTTTTCTGCTCCACACTGTTTCGTATTTACCCGACCCCGTATCAACGCCAATTTTCACCACGCAGCCTGCATTTAGATTTTCGAAAACGGCAATTTGTTTCACGGTTTGTGGTTTCTCAAAACTCACTTCAACAACTTCTTTCCCATCTAATGCGTTTTTGGGAATCCAAGCATTTCCCGAAGCTCCTCCTTGCGGAAAACAATCGGGTTTGCCAAGAATTCTTTTGATGCCATTTTGTTTTCCACCTAAATCAGATGAAAATTTGATGACTTTACTTGCCCATTGAATTTGTTGAGCTTCAACAGAATAAAGAACAAAGAATAAAAAACAAAGAAAAATTGATTTTTTCATATTGATTTTATTTAGAAAAGGGCTATGAAAAAATTCACACCCCTTTTCATTGACAACTAAAAACGCTTAATTGTTTACTACAAACATTTCGTTCCTAAGGAGCTTTAGTTATTTACTTTTACTTTTTCTACTTTTTTACCTTTAAAGGCAAAAATATATTCTCCATCATCGGTAATATCAATTCCGTTTCCATATTCAGGGCTTCCTCCTTTTCCTTTTGAATAAATGGTTCCTTTAAAAACGCCTGCATCTAAATCATATACATTATAATGATTTGTACCACCGTCTACAGTTTGGAAGAAATAATTATCACCTATTTTATACCACGAATCTCCTCCACCTTTCAATGCATAAGCAAGGGTTCCATCCTTTTTGTTGTATGCTGCTAATCCTTTTTCAGAAAGCACTACTACTCTGTCGTCATAATCAATTACATCTTTTGCTTTCCCTACTTTGGCATCTGTGTGTTTTACATCGTATAATTGTTTACCTGACGGAATATCATAACTATAAAACTCATCGCCATCTCCTACAAATACTGTTTTATCACCTTCTAAAATTAAATCTGTAATCCGTTTGTCAAATTTTTCTGAACGCCAAGCTGTAACTCCTGTGGCATCATCAATTGCTGCTACCGCATTTTTTTGATCTTTATATTGCCATTCAATAAATGACACTTCTACTTTTGCAGTTCCTCCAGTAGCACTCATTACCGTTTCCATACGATGCCCTTGAACTTGCACTTTTCCGCCTATTTGGACCATTAACTTATCTCCAGCTTTATAGATATGGGGAATACAGAGTGAACCTTTAATTTTTTCGGAAGCCCACAATAATTTTCCTGATTCTAAATCATGTTTTTCAATGTATTTTGTTCTATCACGATTTCCAAACATTGTTATATAAACAGAGTTTCCGTCAAATAAAGGGTCTGCCAAAGTTTTGTAAATTTTTTGATCTTTATTTCCAAGAAATCCTCCTGCTCCTTCCAAATCATTTTCGTAAGTTGCTTCCCAAAGTTTTTGACCATTATCGATATTATAGACTTGTAAACCGTTTAGATAGAGAAACAATTTGTTCCCTTTAATGGCTAAATCCACCATAAATTTTCTGGCTATATATTCTTTTTCGACTACTCCAACAAAAGTAGCATCCCATACCACATCGCCATTTGCTGCATTGATTTTAACCAATTGATTTTTGAATCCAGCAAATAGTGCCCCAAAAGAAGTTGGCTTAAAGTTCAACATTACAATTTCGTTTCTTTTTGCATCATAAATATACTTTCCAACACCTCCTTTAAAACGATTGTTCTCCCAAATTTTTTCACCAGTTTTGGCTTTTACTAAAACGATAGCCTCCTTTTGTGAAATTAAAAAAGCATCTAATTCTGAAATATACTTCACAGTTTCTATATCTCCTCTATTTGTTTCTTTTGAAATAAGATTCTGATATTTCTCAGAATTCCACATTTCTTTGCCTGTCATTACATCCAAACAAGCTATTCTATCCGTCCCCATACTACGAGAATCAAAAAGGAACAAATAGCCTCCTCCTTCTTTCCAAACTACATATTGAAATTCACAATTGTTAGTGTGATTTGTAGTGATTTTTTTGTAATCTCCGCTCCAAATAGCTTTTCCGGAACCATCTAAAACAGATGCCGAATTATCATCCGTTCCCAAAATAACTGATCCGTCGTCATTTGTAACAGCCAAAATTGTCGCCTTATTGTCAAATTCAGACTCCCAAATACTTTTAAATTCCCCTTTTCTTTGCTTTTTCTTTTTAGGTTCTTCTGTTTTTACAACTCCAGTTTCTGTAGTTGCTTCTGTTTTAGGTTTTCCTTTTATTTTATCTAAAAGTTTACCAAATTGTGCTGAGGCTGGCAATGTGCCCAGAAGACAACTGGCCAGCATTACAAATACTAATTTTTTCATTTTTTGCGTTTTTAGTTGATAGTTTTAAAAAATTACGGTGTAGCGAATTTTATAGCGCTGTTGTTTTTGTAGTTTAAAATAAAATTTGTGGTCTAATACATAATCCGAAATAAAATTGGTAAAATTGGGATTGTTAATATCACTGTCTACTTTAAAGAGTGTCGAGACTTTTCCGTTCTGAACTACACCAATATCTACTACAATAGTTCCAGAAACCGCTTTGAATTTCTTGTTTTTTTGTTTTAAAAAATCATTCGAATGGAATACCTCATCCATTTCCTTAATGACCATTTCAGAAACTTCTTCTTCATCAGTCAATACTTTTTTCTGTGAAAAAGAAGGCATAGAAAAAAACATCAGAAGAATACTGAATAAAACAATACGATGACTTGATTTCATAAGATGCTGGTTTGTTAGTTATTACTTTACAAATCTGCATTTATTTTGAAAAGGGTACAATACGAAAAATTACGTATTTTTTTAAAACTGAAGATGAGGCAGTACCTTTTGAAGTTCGGCTATTTTATTTTGAAGTTGTAACAAAAATTTTTGATGACTTTCGGAATTGGGATTAAAAGGACGGTGCGCCAATCCTTTTTGAACCGAACAAATTTCATTCATTATAGGATGTATGGATGCTGAAATTTGAGTTTCAAAAAAACGTTCCCAGATATAATGGATTGCTACTTGACTAGGATGCAGCATATCTTCGGCATAAAACCGATAATCTCGAAGTTCGTCCATCATGATTTCGTAAGAAGGAAAATAGGCTGTGTTTAATTGACTATTATTCGCTTGCAATAAAGAGTAGGTTGCTGCAATTAAATTTGCCTTGCTTACCTGATTTTCTACAAAACCATCTTTAATATGACGTACTGGCGAAATGGTAAAAATAACCGAGCAATTCGGATTTATTGTCTGAATAAATTCTAGCGTTTTTGCAATGCTTTGCGCAGTTGTTGCAACGGATAATACTTCTTTACAAAACTGTTTTTGTGGTACTTTATGACAATTAGCTACAATTTCTTTACTTTCAATATTTCGATACACCCAGGAAGTGCCATACGTAATAATGATATGTGAAGCTTCTAATATATTTTTTTGGGTTGTAATCAGTATTGTGTTTAACGACTTCAATAATTCATCCTTACTCGCGGTACTACAATCTGAATGTACTTGATAACAATGCCAACTTTCGTTATAAAAAAAAACATCTTCATCAGTAAAAATTTCATTGTTAACCACTCGTTCAATCACTCGTTCAATCGAAACTGGATTAAATATAATTCCGAAAGGATTACAGGTATTTTGAAATTTAAAATATTCGAATTTCTCTGCCATATTTTCTGCAAAACAAGAACCCAAAGACACAATTTTAGAATTGTAATCTATTGGCTTTTGTGTTTTCGGAATGGGAATTTGGGTTGTGAAATTCATTGCGTTTTTATTTACTACAAATTTGAATAATTTTAGCGAATTAAATAGTGTTAAAGTATTTTTTTCATTGGTATTGATAACCTGTAACTAAAAAACCCTTCCAGAATTTTATTTTCTGAAAGGGTCTTTGTTTATTTTCAACAAAATAATTATTCCGCGATAAAAATTTTATATCAAAAAGTCTTTTGCTTTAGCCAAGGCTTCTGTAATTCCAGCAGCATTTTTACCACCAGCAGTAGCAAAGAACGGTTGTCCTCCTCCTCCACCTTGAATAAACTTACCTAGTTCACGAACAACTTGTCCCGCATTTAATCCTTTCTCAGCAACTATTTCTTTCGAAATATAGCAGGTTAGCATTGGTTTTCCTTCTTCGGCTGTGGCCAAAACTAGAAACATATTTTTACCTAAATTCCCTAATTCATACGCCAAATCTTTTGCTCCTTCTGGATTCAAATCAACTTGTTTTGCCAGAAATTGAATTCCATTAATATCTTGCAATTCTTGTGCTAATTCCACCTTCATGTTTTTGGCTTTATCTTTCAATAAAGATTCCATTTGCTTTTTCAACTGTACATTCTCTTCTTGCAAAGACTGAATCGCTTTAACTGGATCTTGTGCATTTTTCAACACTTCTTTAATTTCATAAAAAGAATGCAATTGCGATTCGAAAAAATCTTTAGCAGCATCACTGGTAATGGCTTCAATCCTTCTAATTCCTGAAGCTACTGCCCCTTCTGAAACAATTTTAAAATGCCAAATATCAGAGGTATTAGCAACATGCGTTCCACCACACAACTCAACCGAATCACCAAATTTGATCATTCGAACCAAATCCCCATATTTTTCTCCAAATAAAGCAATAGCTCCTTCTTCAATCGCTTGGTCTTTTGGAATCGCTCTTTTTTCGATTAATGGTAAACTTTGACGAATTCTAGCATTCACAAAATTTTCGACCTCTTTTAGTTCCACCTCAGACACTTTAGCAAAGTGAGAAAAGTCAAAACGCAAAGAGGCATTTCTAACCATAGATCCTTTTTGTTCGATGTGTGTTCCCAATACCTTACGCAAAGCTTGATGCAATAAGTGTGTTGCGGTATGATTGGAGGATGTTCTAGCGCGTTGATTTACATCTACGATTGCGGTAAATGTCTCATTCAAATTAGTAGGCAACGATTTGGTAAGATGAATCGTTTGATTGTTCTCTTTTTTGGTATCGATAATATAAATTATATCTCCGTTTTGAGATTCTAAATATCCTTTGTCTCCCGTTTGTCCACCACTTTCCCCATAAAACGGTGTTGAATTGAATACCAATTGAAAAATCTCTCCGTCTTTTACACTATCAACTCTACGGTATTTTGCGATTTTTACCGGATACGAAAGTCTATCGTATCCAACAAACTCTTGAATGTCATCTTCTAAAATAGTATTCCAATCCCCAGCACTTACTTTTGAAGCGGCTCGAGAACGTTCTTTTTGTAATTGTAATTGTTCTTGAAATACTTTTTCGTCCAATTCCAATCCTTTTTCGGAAAGAATCAAAGCTGTTAAATCGATAGGAAAACCATACGTATCATACAATTCAAAAGCTTTTTTACCATCAATTACAGTTCCAGGATTATTCAAAATAACCGCATCCAAAAGCACTAATCCTTGATCTAAGGTCCTTAAAAAAGAACTTTCTTCTTCTCGGATTACGTTTGTACAAAGTGCTTTTTGACTTCTGATTTCAGGGAACGAACCTCCCATCTGAGTACTTAATGTCTCGACTAATTTGTATATAAAAGGCTCTTTTGTATCTAAAAAAGTAAAACCATAACGGATGGCGCGACGCAAAATTCTACGTATAACATAACCCGCACCAGTATTCGATGGTAATTGACCATCAGCAATAGCAAAAGCTACAGCACGAACGTGATCTGCAATAACACGAATGGCTATGTTTATTTTTTCTTCCGCTTCATCTTTGGCTTTTATGGTATAATTAGTTCCAGTAATGGTTTCGATTTCTCTAATTATTGGAGTAAAAACATCCGTATCGTAATTAGACTGAACACCTTGCAAAACCATACACAAACGCTCAAATCCCATTCCAGTATCAACGTGTTGTGCAGGTAATTTTTCTAGAGAACCATCCGCTTTACGATTGAATTCCATGAATACATTATTCCAGATTTCAACTACGTGTGGATGATCATTATTCACCAAATCTTTACCCGAAACCAACGCTTTTTCTTCGGCAGAGCGAATATCAACATGAATTTCTGAACACGGTCCACAAGGTCCTTGATCGCCCATTTCCCAGAAATTATCTTTTTTATTCCCTAAAAGGATGCGGTCTTCTGCAATTAAGGTTTTCCAAATATCATAAGCTTCTTGGTCGAAAGGCACATTTTCTTCTTTGCTTCCTTCAAAAACCGTTACATACAGAATGTCTTTATCAACTTTATAGACTTCGGTCAACAATTCCCATGCCCAATTGATAGCTTCTTTTTTGAAATAATCTCCAAAAGACCAGTTTCCAAGCATTTCAAACATGGTATGGTGGTAAGTATCAATTCCTACTTCCTCTAAGTCATTGTGTTTTCCAGAAACGCGCAAACATTTTTGTGTATCTGCAATTCGGGCACTTTTTGGTGTTGCATTCCCTAAAAAATATTCTTTGAACTGAGCCATACCTGAATTATTAAACATCAGGGTTGGATCGTCCTTAAGAACGATTGGTGCAGAAGGAACAATTAAATGTCCTTTGCTTTGAAAAAAATCCAGAAATTGTTTGCGTACGTCTTGTGATTTCATTTTTTTATTTTAAAATTTAAAGAATAAAAATTGGAAGAGTATTCAGAATTGATTTTCTCAATCTTTTAACCCATCAAACTTTTAATTTCTTTAGCCTTATTAGATAGTTTTCAGAACTTTGAAATTCAATATTCCTTTTTTAAAATGGATAATATAACAACTCCTTTTAAAAGTAAAGTTATACTACTTGTTTATAAAAAAAAAATACAAATAGGAACTTCTATTGAATAACTAGATTAGGCTCATTAATTTATTTATTATTAAAAAAAGGGTGTAACAAATGAAACATTTATTAAATTTGTTCGACTAACCTTTTTAGAAGGTGCAAAAATAGGGTATTTTAAAATATGTCGAAAGTAAAATATTATTACGATTCCGAAAATCTGGCGTATCGAAAAATAAAAACCAGAAAAACGAAAAAAATTGGTGTTGTAGCGCTGTTTTTATTGGCTTCAGCCTTATTTGGATTTTTAGGTTTTATTATTTTATTAAACACTCCTTATTTTGAAACTCCAAAAGACCGATTACAAGCACGTGAAATTGACAATTTGAAGTTGAATTATGCTATTTTGAACAAGAAAATGGAGCAAGTCAATGGAGTTCTTGATGCCATAGAAGATCGAGATAATAATTTGTATCGGGTTTATTTCAACAAATCGGCAATTCCCATTGAAGAACGAAAAGCAGGTTTTGAAGGTGTAAATCGATATGCTGCATTAGAAGGTTATGATAATTCGCAATTGGTTATCAATACTACAAAAAAAATCGAAGTTTTGAGTAAAGAGCTCGCCATTCAATCAAAATCATTGGATGTCATTTTTAAATTGGCAGAAGCCAAAAGTGATTTACTTTCTGCCATTCCTGCCATTCAGCCAGTACGAAATGAAAATTTAAAACGGATGGCATCTGGTTTTGGATATCGCGCAGATCCTTTTACTAAAGTTAGAAAAATGCATGAAGGAATGGATTTTACAGCAAAAATAGGCACTCCTATTTATGCAACAGGGGATGGAATTGTGACAAAAGCAGACAATACTGCATCTGGATTTGGGAATCATATTGTTATTCGGCATGGATTTGGTTATGAAACTTTATATGCTCATTTAAGCAAATACAAGGCTCGTGCAGGACAACGCATAAAGCGAGGTGACATTATAGGATATGTAGGGAGTACAGGAAGATCCGAGGGCCCACATTTGCATTATGAAGTTCATAAAGATGGCAAAGTAGTGAATCCCCTTAATTTTTATTATGGGAATATTTCGGCGGTGGAATATGTAGCTATCGCACAATTAGCGAATCAGGAAAATCAGTCCTTGGATTAATCGGTTACAAATGGAACCAATAATCAGTTCGGTTTTCTCCCAGAATTTTAAAATTATTTATAGTAATAGTAGTATATAAAAATTAAAAGGTTAATAAAATAAAACAATATGCACATTGAACTTTCAAAAGACAAACGGTATTACAGCATAGGCGAAGTAGCCAAAGCATTTGATGTCAATGCATCGCTGATTCGATTTTGGGACAGTGAATTTGATATTCTAAAACCAAAGAAAAACGCCAAAGGGAATAGAATGTTTACGCCTGAAGACATTAAAAATTTGCAATTAATTTTTCATTTAGTCAAAGAAAGAGGCTTTACATTAGAAGGTGCAAAAACCCATTTAAAAGAAGGGCAAAAGAAAACTTTAGATAAATTTGACATTATCAATAAACTAGAAACCATACGAACACAATTAACAAATATTAAAAATCAACTTTAAAATTAAATAAACATGAAAAGATTTTTGCCTTGGATTATCGGAATTGGATTGCTACTAATCGTTGCTTTTTGGGTAATGGGTTTGAAGAACACTGCTTTGAAATACAATCAAGCGGTTGGTAAAGAATGGGGTAATGTAGATGCCGCTTACCAAAGAAGAAATGATTTAATTGGAAATCTAGTAAATACCGTTAAGGGAGCTGCTGATTTTGAAAAAAGCACGCTAACGGCTGTTATTGAAGCTAGAGCTAAAGCGACCGCAGTAACTGTGGACCCAACCAATATCTCGCCAGAACAATTGACACAGTTCCAACAAGCGCAATCGGGAGTTTCATCCTCATTATCAAGATTATTAGTAAGCGTTGAAAGATATCCTGAATTGAAAGCAAATTCAAATTTCTTAAAATTACAAGATGAATTAGCGAGTACTGAAAACCAAATTTTGACTGCTAGAACACGTTTCAATGAATCTGTTGAAGTGTATAACGGATATGTATTAGGTTTGCCGCAAAGTTTTTTCCTTGGAAGTTATAAAGAAAAACCTTTTTTCAAATCAGTTGAAGGGGCTGACAAACCTGTTGAAGTAAAATTCTAATTTTAAAAAACATGTCAAAAGTAGAAGATTTTTTAACCAAAGAAGAAGAACAAGAAATTGTTGAAGCTATTCGCGTGGCCGAAAAAAATACTTCTGGCGAAATTAGAGTTCATATAGAAAAAACAACTTCCAAAGTTCCTTATGATAGGGCTTTGGAAGTTTTTTATGAATTAAGAATGAATGAAACCCAGCTCCAAAATGGAGTTTTAATTTATCTAGCGGTTGCAGACAAAACCTTTGTAATTTGTGGAGATAAAGGAATTAACACTGTTGTTTCAGCTGATTTCTGGGATAGTACAAAAGAAATCATGAGGAATCATTTTAAAAATGGCGCATTCAAACAAGGTCTTATAGATGGGATTTTAAAGGCTGGGAAAGAATTAAAACAGCATTTCCCTTACGCTGCAGATGACATCAATGAATTACCAAACGAAATATCAAAAGGATAATGATTTTACTTCAAAAAAATACCGCAATTTTCCTAAAGCTACTCGTTTGTTTATTATTTACACAAGTTACTTTAGCACAATTTACCATTCCTGAAAAACCAAGTTTACAAACGTCTTTGTACGATTATGCCAATGTTCTAAGTGCAACAGAAAAAGCACAGTTAGAAGAAAAACTAATCCGATATTCCGATTCGACTACTACTCAAATTGTAGTCATCACCATCGAAAGTTTGAAAGGCGAAGATGTCAATATGTTAGCAACCAACTGGGGACAAAAATGGGGAATTGGTGGAAGTGAAAAAACTGACAATGGGGTAGTGATTCTTTTGGCAAAAGCCGAAAAAAAAATAGCCATTAATCCTGGATATGGACTAGAAGACCGACTCACGGCAGGAATTGGAGGAGAAATAATTAGAAATATTATCATCCCTGAATTCAAAGCTGGTAGCTATTACAAGGGCTTAGACAAGGGTGCAGATGCTATTTTTGAAGTTTTCAAAGGCAAATACAAAGGCGAACGTAAACAAACTAAAGGTGAAAATTTTCCAATATTCCCGTTCATTGTTATCATTGTTATTGTGTTAATTCTTTTATCCAAAAACAAAAAAGGTGGCGGTAACTCAGGAAATTCTGGAGGAGGTCCAAGTTTACTCGATATAATCATTCTAAGCAATCTCGGTAGAGGTGGCGGAAGTGGATTTGGTGGTGGATTTGGTGGCTCATCTGGCGGAGGCGGTGGATTTGGTGGTGGATTCGGAGGCGGAGGATTTTCAGGTGGAGGCTCTAGTGGAAGTTGGTAAAAATAGACTTTATTATTTCCTTATTGAAAATGTAAAACAGCAATCTTAGTCTTTTCAAATATACGTTAATGAAATATTTCTTATGGCTCTTCATACTCTTATACAGCGTTACCATTTCATCACAGTCAAATAATGACAGTATTCGAATTGGGAATTTAAATGAAATCAAAGAATTGGATGAATTAATTCAGAAATGGCCAACTGCAACAAATTTTTATTATAGAGGGTATTCTTATTTCAATATCAAAGCATATCAAAATGCTCTTTCGGATTACAACAAAGCCATTGAACTAGATTCAACCAATTTTGACTATTTTTTTAGCCGAGGAAAATTAAAAGAAGCTGTAAAGGATTATAGAGGTGCTGTTTTGGATTACTCCAAATGCATTGCTTTAAATGAAAAATCCTATAAAGCTTATTATAATCGTGCGTTTGCAAAATCAAATTATATTGATTTA
>CANEXR010000054.1 GCA_947443815.1 Flavobacteriaceae bacterium
AATTAGGATCCTTTTTGACACTTAATAGTTACAACATGAATTTAATTGCTTCTTCCATGTTTTTGACAGGAACAGCAAGTAATCCCATGTGTCAAAAATTTGCCGCTGATTTAGGGATAAAAATATCATGGATGTCATGGGCAGTTGCAGCAATTGTTCCCGGACTTGTTGCTTTTTTTGTAATACCATTAGTGTTGTATAAAATATATCCTCCTGAATTAAAGAAAACAGCTGATGCGCCTGAGATGGCCAATCAAAAATTAAAAGAAATGGGGCCAATTTCACGAAATGAATGGTTGATGCTTTTGGCTTTTTTTATATTATTATTTTTATGGATAACCGGCGATATTTTTTCGATAGATGCTACAACAACAGCCTTTATAGGATTAGTGATGCTGTTATTGACATCGGTTTTAACTTGGGAAGATGTAAAATCGGAGAAAGGAGCTTGGGATACAATTGTTTGGTTCTCGGTTTTGGTAATGATGGCAAGTTCTTTGAATGAATTAGGGTTTATCAGTTGGTTTAGCGGATTGGTCAAAGCTGAAATAGGAGGTTTGAGCTGGCAACTAGCTTTTCCAATATTAGTATTAGTTTACTTTTTTAGTCATTATCTTTTTGCGAGTGCTACTGCCCATGTGGCCGCTATGTATGCCGCTCTATTAGGGGTTGGAATTTCGTTAGGAATACCGGGTATGTTATTGGCCTTGATGCTAGGATTTGTAGGATCCCTTTATGGAACATTAACACATTATGGACACGGACCTGCTCCAGTTTTTTTTGGAAGTGGTTTTGTGGATTTAAAAAGTTGGTGGTTAAAAGGATTAGTGACAGGTTTGGTATTGTTACTTATTTATATGGTCGTAGGTGGATTTTGGATGCAAATAATAGGCTATTATTAATTGTTGCCCTTTTTTAAATATAGTATTTCAAACATTGATGTTAAACCTTAATTTGTTTTTTATATCTTAGTATTGATGTTTATACAAGTAACCCATTTATTAATTATTAGAATATGAGAAAAAATAGTTTGTATTATGCAGTTTTAATAGCTAATTTATTTAGTTTATCGGTGTTTGCACAATCAGATAAAGAACCTGAAGCATTAGGATTGCCAGGGGATAATCTTAATTTATATGCAGTTTTAGATGTTTTTCAAAAGTCAAAAACATTAGAAGATTTTGAAAAATCGATTAATGATAAGGATAATAATATCAATAATTTAGACTTAGATGATGATAAAAATATTGATTATATCCAAGTCGTTAGCGAAAAAAATGGGGATTCGCATTCCATTGTTTTACAAGTTGCAGTAAATGAAAAAGAGCGCCAAGATGTAGCGGTTATTGATGTTACAAAAGATAAAAACGGGAAAATTGTTGTCCAAATTATTGGTGACGAAGAATTGTATGGCAAAGATTATATAGTGGAGCCTGCAGATGAAGCCAATGTTTCTGGAACTCCAAATCCAGGTTACAAGAGCGACGGAACAGTAATAATTAACAATACTACTACAAACAATTATTCAACCACAAATAATAATGCTAGTAATGTTAGTTCTGTAAGCGCTTGGCCAGTAGTTTTATTTTTATTTACACCTTTATATATGCCATATGTTTCTCCTTGGCATTGGGGGTATTATCCACCCTATTGGCATCCATGGAGACCTGTTTTTTATCACAATTATTGGGGGTATCATAGTCATTTTTATGGGAATCATTATTATCACAGAACAGTAGTTATTAGAAATCCGGGGCGTTATAATCATTATAACAATAGAAGAAATACCTCTGCTTTAGTCAGAAATAATAGAGCTAATGGGAATTATAGAGCCACTTACGATGGTAGAACGTATAAAAGACCGACTGCGCCATCAACTCGTCCAGTTGTGAGACCTTCTGAACGCCCTTCTGGTAATAGGCCGTCAACTCGCCCAGTTTCTCCTTCTACAAATAGACCTTCAACTCGTCCTATTTCGCCAAGTAATAATGGAGGGACACGTCCAGCAGTTCGTCCGAATGTTCCTAATACTAATAGGCCATCAACACGTCCATCAATGCCAACTACGCGTCCGGTTTCAAGACCAATGCCAAGCTCCCGTCCAGCGTCATCGAATAGACAATCAATGTCACGACCGTCAGGTAGTGCTTCTAGAATGAGTAGAAACTAAAGAAAATTTTGTTTTGTTAATAAAAAAAGAGATTAAGTATTTAATCTCTTTTTTTTATAATCGTATCCCAGGAGGAAGTAATTCTTTGTAAATGGGATTTTTTTTAAAAAAAAGCACTATTTTAGGTAAGATAGGAACAATTTTAAATTTTCTTTCAATGGCTATTTCCATAATATTTTCAAGAAAAATGGAAATAAATTCCTCATTATCAAACCCTTCTGGAGTATTGATTTTGGTTAAAAATATTTTTTTCTCCTGAAAAGAGTACTCAACTGAAACTAATCCTTCCGTTACTATAGTTTCAAATTGTCTTGCAAATGTATTGTCTTTGATTTCCATAGTAAAATAATTTTTGACTGTAAATACTTTAAATTCAAGAGAGCTTTTGATTGTTAAAAAACACCATCTCTCGCTCAGATTTTGCCTTTAATTTGAAAGAAAGATATTTCTTTATGGGGCTTTAGTTGATTGCTAGTTTTGAAATTGTAGTCTAGTATTATTTAAACCTAAAAAAGAACAAAGTAAATTCATTCAAAGTATTTTTTGTCATTTTCTTCTTTTGATGAAAGAATATTGACAAAGGTATTGATTTGATTTTCAATATCAAACGATTTCTAGCTGTATCTCGGTTCACCATTTTAGCAAACTAGGAAACATCCATAATCTATTTTGCTGCTTGAACCTGATTTTAATGGTTTTTAAATCCTAATTTATTTTATAATATAGGGGCAAATATTAGATTTTTTGCAATTAAAAAATTATTTTTATAAAAAAATCCGCTACAAAAAAAACGGAAACTATAGTAAAATCGTTATGACTATTATGGATAAAACCCCAGTTTATTTAATGCCAGGTTTAGCAGCTAGTTCTTTGATTTTTGAGCGAATTGTACTTCCTGTCGACTCTTTTGAGCTGTTTTTTTTAGAGTGGGAAATTCCTTTGAATACGGAATCGTTACTTGATTACGCCAAGAGAATGACCGTTAAAATTAAGCATCCAAATCCTGTGTTAATTGGTGTTTCGTTTGGTGGAATTTTAGTGCAAGAAATGGCAAGATGCATCCCTGTAAAAAAAGTAATCATCATTTCTAGTGTGAAAACAAATTTAGAATTTCCAAGAAGAATGAAAATGGCCAAGACTACTAAAGCCTATAAATTAATTCCTATGAGCTTGATTCTTAATTTAGAAAATTTGGCTAAGTTTTCTTTTGGAAAAAAAGTAAATCAAAGGCTCCAATTATACGAAAAATTTCTTTCGGTTCGAGACATTCACTATTTGGATTGGGCTATTGAGCAAGTTATTCTTTGGGAAAGAACAGTTGTTGATGACAATGTAGTGCATATTCACGGTGATGCAGATGATGTTTTTCCTATAAAATACATTTCCAATTGTATCGTTGTAAAAGGAGGTACCCATATTATGATTTTGAACAAGTACAAATGGTTGAATGCAAATTTACCAGCTCTAATAAATAAATAAACACATAAGCTAGAAAAAAGGATTATGAAAAATAGAATTATAATTAAAAAAGTGGGACTCATTTTGGGAACTGTTTTTGTATGTAGCTTATTTATTTTTGCTACAAGCCCACAAGAAAGTGAGGTTTCAAAAATAGCGGTTTCTAATTTTTTTCCTGCTAAAGTAGATTTTGCAGGTGAGGGAACACCCTTGGAAATTTCAGATGTTAAAGAACGTTTGGATCGTGAATTATTAGTAAACGAGAATCTGCATGCTTCGACTATTTTGATTTTAAAAAGAGCTAATCGGGCTTTTTCAATAATAGAACCTATTTTGAAAAGAAATGGAGTTCCAGATGACTTTAAATATTTAGCAGTGATAGAAAGTGGACTTGTTAATGTCGTTTCACCTGCGGGAGCTAAAGGAATATGGCAATTTATGCCTGAAACTGCTAGAGAAAGAGGTCTTGAAGTCAATGAAAATATTGATGAACGCTATCATTTAGAAAAAGCCACACAAGCGGCTTGCGCTTATTTTTTGAAGGCAAAAGAAAAATTTGGGAATTGGACTCTTGTTGCTGCATCCTACAATGCAGGAGAAACTGGGATGAAAAAACAAATGGATATTCAGAAAGTTACAAATTATTACGATTTGTTGCTTACTGAAGAGACTTCCAGATACGTGTTTAGAATTCTGGCATTAAAAGAAATTATGAAAAATCCAGCACAGTATGGTTTTGTAATGACACCTGAATCAGGATATGAAATTTTACCCATCAAGAAAATTGAAATTGATAGTTCGATTACAGATTTAGCTGATTTTGCAAAAACCCAGGGAATCAATTATAAAATTTTGAAAATACACAACCCTTGGTTAAGGGAATCAAAATTTCTGAATACTTTGAATAAAAAATACCAAATAGAAATTCCACTAAAAGGATATTAGTTGGAAATAAAAAAAGGGTCAAATAAATTTTGACCCTTTTTGCTATTTATATTTTCTTCATTTGTTCTTTCATCATGGTGATTTGCTCTTTCAACATGTTTTGTTTGTCTAATTTTTTGGCTTCATTCAATAGGGAAGTAGCTTCTAGTTTTCGTCTGCGTGACATAGCAACTCCAGCTAAATTTAATTTGGCTACAGCCAAATCCATATCCATAGACAATCCTAATTCGATTGCTTTCTTGAAATATTTCTCAGCTTGATTGATATTGGTTTGCGAAAGCATGATACCATGAAGGTAATTAAAGTATCCTTGCTGCTTTCTTACTAATGCAGTTTCAGGATTTTTGATGTACGCCAGCCATTTTTTAGCGCCTTCAAAATCTTGTTTTCTTAGTTTTAAGAAAGCTAATAAGATAAATTCATTTTTGAAGTAAAGAAAAATAGGAATTGCACTCAATAAAATAAGGAATATTCCATTTCCTGTTTGATCATCAGTAATTAGATAGATGCCAGCGACTACAAGAAGTCCGGCAATAATAAGTTTAATATTTTTGTGAAACATAATAGGTGTATTTTTATGTTTGCAAAGATAGTAAAAGGAATTAAAAATATTTTTATAAAACTACTTGCCAGAAAAAAAAGTCTTTGTATATTTGCACTCGGTTTTAGAATAACAGTTATGCTAAAACAATAAGACATAAACTAAGATTTTTAAAGATACAAAGCAATGAGCAAAAGAACGTTTCAACCATCGAAAAGAAAAAGAAGAAATAAGCACGGATTTATGGACAGAATGGCTTCTGCAAATGGAAGAAAAGTTCTTGCGCGTAGAAGAGCAAAAGGAAGACATAAATTGACTGTTTCTAGTGAACCTAGACACAAAAAATAATGTTTGTTTAAACTTATATAAGGCGTTACTTCTTTTAGTATCGCCTTTTTTTATACCTTGTCATTAAAAAAAGTTTCAAGTTTAAGATTTAAAGCGAGTTACGAACCTTAAACCTCCAAACTTTAAACAATAAATAACAACTACACATACCACAATACAATGCCAAAAGACACATCCATAAAATCAGTTTTAATAATAGGTTCTGGTCCTATTGTTATTGGTCAAGCTTGCGAATTTGATTATGCAGGATCTCAATCTGCCCGTTCTATTCGTGAAGAAGGAATAGAGGTTATCTTGATTAATTCCAATCCGGCAACAATCATGACTGATCCATCTATGGCGGATCATATTTATTTGAAACCTTTAACGACTAAATCAATTATTGAAATCCTTAAAGCACATCCTCAAATTGATGCTGTTTTGCCAACTATGGGAGGTCAGACGGCGCTCAACTTATGTTTAGAAGCGGATGAAAAAGGAATTTGGGAAGATTTTGGAGTAAAATTAATTGGTGTTGATGTGAATGCTATTAATATTACTGAAGATAGAGAGCAGTTCAAACAGCTTTTAGAAAAAATAGGCGTTCCTACAGCACCAGCAAAAACGGCTACTTCTTATCTTCAAGGAAAAGAAATTGCACAGGAGTTTGGTTTTCCGTTAGTAATTCGACCTTCTTTTACCCTTGGAGGAACTGGAGCTGCTATTGTCTATAAAAAAGAAGATTTTGATGAGCTTTTAACTAGAGGTTTAGAAGCATCACCGATACATGAAGTGTTGATTGATAAAGCATTAATGGGTTGGAAAGAATATGAGTTAGAACTTTTGAGAGATAAAAATGACAATGTTGTGATTATCTGTTCTATCGAAAATATGGACCCGATGGGAATTCATACTGGAGATTCCATAACAGTAGCACCAGCAATGACATTGTCGGATACTACTTTTCAAAAATTGCGTGATATGGCCATCTTGATGATGCGCAGTATCGGAAATTTTGCTGGAGGTTGTAATGTGCAGTTTGCCGTTTCACCAGATGAAAAAGAAGATATAGTGGCCATTGAAATTAATCCTCGTGTATCTCGTTCTTCTGCATTGGCCTCAAAGGCTACGGGTTATCCAATTGCGAAAATTGCTTCTAAATTAGCTTTAGGGTACAACTTAGACGAACTGCAAAATCAAATTACAAAATCAACTTCGGCTTTATTTGAACCTACTTTGGATTATGTGATTGTAAAAATACCACGTTGGAACTTTGATAAATTTGAAGGTGCAGACCGAACTTTAGGACTTCAAATGAAATCAGTTGGGGAAGTAATGGGGATTGGACGTTCGTTTCAAGAAGCCTTGCATAAAGCGACTCAATCTTTAGAAATAAAAAGAAACGGACTAGGTGCTGACGGAAAAGGTTATAAAAACTACGAGCAAATTATAGAGAAACTGACTTTTGCGAGTTGGGACCGTGTTTTTGTAATTTATGACGCTATTGCAATGGGAATTCCATTGAGCCGTATTCATGAAATCACAAAAATTGATATGTGGTTCTTGAAACAATACGAGGAGCTTTATACTTTAGAAAAAGAAATTTCTAATTATAAAGTAGAAACCTTGCCAAGAGAATTGTTGCTTGAAGCGAAACAAAAAGGATTTGCCGACAGACAAATTGCACATATGATGGGTTGTTTAGAAAGTCAAGTGCATACTTTGCGTTCTACAATGAATGTTAACCGTGTGTTTAAATTGGTTGATACTTGTGCAGCAGAGTTTAAAGCTAAAACACCTTATTATTACTCTACTTTTGAAGCCGAAATTGAGAAAGCAAACGGAGAACGTTACGTAGATAATGAAAGCATTGTAACTGATAAAAAGAAAATCATTGTTCTTGGTTCAGGACCAAATAGAATTGGACAAGGAATCGAATTTGATTATTCTTGTGTGCATGGTGTGCTTGCCGCCAAAGAATGTGGCTATGAAACCATCATGATTAACTGTAATCCAGAAACGGTATCTACCGATTTTGATACTGCTGATAAATTGTATTTTGAACCTGTTTTTTGGGAGCATATTTATGATATTATCCAACACGAAAAACCAGAAGGTGTTATTGTGCAATTAGGAGGTCAGACTGCTCTGAAATTGGCTGAAAAACTATCCAAATACGGAGTTAAAATCTTAGGAACTAGTTTTGATGCTTTGGATTTAGCCGAAGATAGAGGTCGTTTTTCTGATTTATTAACAGAATTGAAAATTCCTTTCCCACAATTTGGAATTGCAGAAACAGCAGACGAAGCTTCTGCTTTGGCGGATGTTTTAGACTTTCCATTATTGATTCGTCCTTCCTATGTTTTGGGAGGTCAGGGAATGAAAATTGTAATCAATAAACAAGAATTAGAAGAGCATGTTATCAATTTATTAAAAACAATTCCAGGAAATAAATTGCTTTTAGACCATTATTTAGATGGCGCAATTGAAGCAGAAGCAGATGCTATTTGTGATGGTGAAAATGTGTACATCATAGGAATTATGGAACATATTGAGCCTTGTGGAGTACATTCTGGAGATAGTAATGCTACTTTGCCACCGTTTAACTTGGGCGAATTTGTAATGCAACAAATAAAAGACCATACAAAAAATATTGCTTTGGCTTTGAGAACTGTTGGTTTAATCAACATTCAGTTTGCAATCAAAGACGATACGGTTTACATCATAGAGGCAAATCCTAGAGCTTCTCGTACGGTTCCATTTATTGCAAAAGCTTATGGTGAACCTTATGTGAACTATGCAACAAAAGTAATGTTAGGCGAAAATAAAGTTACTGATTTTACTTTCAATCCACAATTGAAAGGGTACGCCATCAAGCAACCGGTTTTCTCTTTCAGCAAGTTTCATAATGTAAATAAAGCATTAGGGCCAGAAATGAAGTCAACTGGTGAAAGTATCTTGTTTATTGATGATTTGAAAGACGACCAATTCTACGAATTGTATTCCAGAAGAAAAATGTATTTGAGTAAATAATACTTGAATTTAGAACATGTGAAAGCCTCAATTTTAAAATTGAGGCTTTTTTTGTGGGATTTTAAATGGTTTTTATGAGCTATTTTACATTTTAAGCTATATTTTCCAAATTACCTGGAAATGGTCGGTACGCGTAATAATGCAAGACTTCTTCGATAGCCATTTTTAAAGCTTCGTTGATGGGGAGTAGGGTAGTGCCCATTTTGTAATCAATTTGCGCAAGTTGCATGTAATAATCAGAAAAAATTGGAACATAAAGTCCTTTGCTGATGGCTTCTTCGGTATTGTTATAGTTTTCTTGTTGGTTTTCTTTTATGATTTTGCAGGTGGCTAGTTGAAGTTTGCCATATTTGTCTCTGCTTGCGGCATAACCAAAGAGCCTACAAATTAATCCACGATATTTATAGTTACTACAGCTGCCATTTTTGTTGTCAACAACTGAAAATGGGAGGTAGGAATAGCAAATGGAATTGGTACTTGCGTTTAAAGCGGCAAGAGTAGTTTCTGCTTTATCATTTAAAAACAAATAAAAAGCCCAAGGTAAAAATTCCAGAGGGGATGCATCAATGTCTGGCTTAGTACAACACTTTCCGCAACCACTAAGGCAATGGAGGCTTGTTGTTGATTTGAAGGTAGTGATTTCATTTTCAAGACGGCCAAACAATTGTTCAACTAAACGTACTTTGTGTTCTATAGCCATTATTTTTTGTCTAATGTACGCTATTAAAAAGCGTTTGAGGATTAATTGGATTTTATATGAACTGCTTTATTTTTTAACAAGTAAAATAGCAATCTAAATTTCTATTTGAGGTTGTATTTGAAATTGAAAAAAACGATGTATTTAAAAGCACATAGTTATTATTTTGAATAAAATGCACTTTCAGACTGTTTTCTTAAATCAAGCAATGTCAGTTTATTTGTTTTAGTGTAGTACTAATTCTTATATTTGAAAAAAGATTTAGTATGAAACCATTTCACGTTGTAAAGTTTTCGGGTATTTCTCAAGTTATTTTGGCATTTGTGTTGTTTTCTTCTTTGACTCTAAGGGCTCAAACATTTACCGAAAGTAATTTTCCTATCGTTATTATTACAACAGACCTAAATCCGTCAACTGGCCAATCTCTTGAGATTTTGGATGATCCCAAAATTTTGGCTTCAATGAAAATTATCAAAAGACCAGATGGAACTAAAAATTATATAACGGATCAAAATACAACAGGATATTTAAATTACAATGGCAGAATTGGTATTGAAATAAGGGGGTCATCTTCACAAGCTTTACCTAAAAAGGGATATGGTTTGACAACTCTAAAAGCGGATAATATCAGTAATAATAATGTAAGTATATTGAATATGCCAGCAGAGAATGATTGGATTTTAAATGGCATTGCCTTTGATCCTTCTTTGATTAGAGATTATTTATCTTATAATTTGTCGAGACAAATGGGGAATTATGCCACTCGAACTGTATATTGTGAGCTTGTAATTAATGGCGATTACAAAGGGCTATATCTGCTTCAAGAAAAAATTAAATCTAATGTTAATCGGGTGAATGTGCTTAAAATTAAAAGTACAGATATTTCAATGCCTAATATTTCTGGAGGTTATATTACTAAAGCTGATAAAACTACGGGTGGAGACCCTGTGGCTTGGACGATGTCATCTTATGCAGGAAGTACAGATTTTATCCATGAACTACCAAAACCAGCATCTGTTACACCAGAGCAAAATTCCTATATTTATAATGAATTTTCAAAATTAGAAACAACGTCTAGCGCTAACAATACCAGTTTGATTAATGGGTATCCATCGGTTATTGATGTGCCTTCTTTTATAGATTTTATGTTGATTAATGAATTGTCTTCTAATTCAGATGGGTATCAATTCAGTACATTTTTTCATAAAGATAGGGGTGGAAAATTGCGTGCAGGACCTATTTGGGATTTTAATTTGACCTATGGGAATGATTTGTTTTTTTGGGGTTTAGATAGAAGTCATTATGATCTTTGGCAGTTTTCTAATGGAGATAATGAAGGGGCTAAATTTTGGAGAGATTTATTTAATGATCCAAACTACAAATGTTATCTCGCAAAAAGATGGGCTGAATTAACGCAAGCTGGACAACCTTTAAACTACAATAGTTTGGTTCAGTATATTGATGCTACTGTAACGGCTATGAGTGATGCAAAGGATAGAGAACAGCAAAGATGGGGTACAATTCCAGACCAAGCCACAGAAATAAGTAATTTGAAAACCTTTTTATTTAACAGAATTAAATGGATTAATGACCATATCAATATAGGCGCTTCTACGGATTGTTTTTCGGTGCAAACACCTCCATTAGTTATTACTAAAATCAATTATAATCCAGGACTTTCTAGTGGTTTTTCTGTGAGTGATGATTTAGAATTTGTTGAAATAAAAAACACAGGAACAACAGTAGTTGATTTAACTGGGGTTTATTTTAAAGAATTAGGACTTAGTTATCAATTTCCAGCTAATAGCTCAATTGCTGCAAATACTAGTATTTATTTAGCCAGTAATGCTACTACTTTTCAAAATAAATATGGAATAACAGCTTTCGGGCAATTTATTCGTAATTTATCAAACACTACCCAGCGAATTGTGTTAGCAGACGGATATGGAAATACAATTGATTCAGTAGAATATCTTAATGTTGCTCCTTGGCCAAGTGCGGATGGAAATGGAAGTTATTTGCAATTGATAGATGCTGCTTTAGATAATAGTTTGGCAGAAAACTGGATTGCTTCAACAAATATATCTCTTTCAAAACCTACTTTTATTGATGCAGCTTCAATTTCAATATACCCAAATCCAGTTTCGAATATTTTACGCATTCATACTCAAAAGCCTATAAACGGAATCAAAATATATGATGTTTTAGGGAATTTGATTCAGGAAGTGAAACAAAAAACAGATACAATTAGTACAGATTGGACTTCTTATGCCAAAGGAGTTTATTTGTTAACTATTTATGATGATAATGGTTTTACTACAAGAAAAATAGTAAAGCAATAATTTACAAATGGATTTTCTCAATACAATAGGCTCAAAAGCAAAATCCTTTTCTAATTCTGGTTTTGGAACAAATGCATCCATTCATGGCGGGCGTTTTTTTGATAAAAATGGTGCAGCTAATGTTGAAAAAAAAGGAATTAATATACTTGATAGCATTAGTTGGTACCATACTATGATTGATCTGCCAAGATGGAAATTCATGGGTATACTTTTTTTATTTTATATCGGAATTAATTTTGTCTTTGCCCTTTTGTATTATGGAATTGGAATTGAACACCTAGATGGTATTGCCTCTTCGGGTAGTGAATGGACAAAATTTGGACAAGCCTATTTCTTTAGTGCCCAAACATTTACAACGGTTGGATATGGGCATATTAGCCCAACAGGATTTCTTAGTAGCGCTTTATCCGCTGCCGAAGCTTTGATTGGTCTATTGAGTTTTGCCATTGCTACGGGTTTGTTTTTTGGGAGATTCAGCAAGCCTTCCGTTTTTTTGAAGTTTTCTCACAATGCTATAATTGGGCCTTATGGTGAAGGAACGGCATTAATGTTTCGTTTGGCTCCTTTCAAAAATACCAATTATATTGATGCTGAGGCCAATGTGAATTTAGCCATGAGTATCGAAGAAAACGGAGTTCTGGTTAATAAATTTTTTGCTTTAAATCTTGAAATGAAAAAAATAAATACCCTTACTCTGAGTTGGACATTAGTTCATCCCATCAATGAAGAAAGTCCTTTGTTTCAATTTACAGCCTCAGATTTTGCTGCTATTAAAGGGGAAATTTTAGTCATTATTAAAACTTTCGATGATATGTTTAGCACAACCGTAGCTGCTCGTACCTCCTATACTTTTGAAGAAGTTGTTTACGGAGCCAAATACGAGATTATGTATGCTAAAAATGCGGATAACACCCGAACAATACTTCATTTAGATAAATTGAATGCATTTCAGCCTGTATCTTTAGAATAACTCCTTATTTTAGAATAATGTAGCTTATTAA
>CANEXR010000055.1 GCA_947443815.1 Flavobacteriaceae bacterium
CTATTTCGTCAAAATCACCAAGATCCAATCTATGAATAGCCATTTCATGAAAAAATAAGTTGTAAATATAGTATTTCTATTGCTGTTTAAATATTGGTCTATAGTATGTTTTTGTTAAATTATGAACGAAAACGATATAGTTTTAAGAAATTTGATGTTATTTCTTATCCATTTTTTCTTGAAATGCAAAATAAGCACGTTGTGATGCCTTTTCTTCAGCCTTCTTTTTTGATGTAGCTCTTGCTTTAGCAATCACTTTATCATCTATGCTTAGTTTTACGCCAAACAGTCTTTCACCGTCAATACCATTGTCTTCAAAAATATCATAATGAAATTGCCTTTTTTCTTTTTGGCACCATTCGATAACCAAACTTTTATAACTGATTACTTTTCCTTCTAGTCTTGCTATGTCTACATAAGGAACAATAACTCTCTTTTGAATGAATTTTTCGCAAAACTCATATCCTCTGTCTAAGTATATAGCGCCTACCAAAGATTCGAAAATATTACCATGAATATTCTCTCCAAAATGTTGTACGGGAACCTTACTTTCTATAAAACGAACTAGATTTAAATCTTTTCCTAATTCATTCAAGTGCTCTCTACTTACTATTTTGGAACGCATTTTGGTTAGATATCCTTCATCTCCTGCGGGTGCTTTGTTGAATAAATGAGCCGCTATTACGGAACTCAGCATTGCATCTCCAAGAAATTCTAATCGTTCGTAATTTACTGGATTTCCATTTTCATCTAAGCGATTTGAAGAACGATGTGTGAATGCTTTTCGGTAATAATCCATGTTTTTTGGTTCAAAACCAAGGATTCGTTCAATAGTATCAAAAAAAATCCCGTCTTCTTGAGAACGGGATTTCGAAAATATTTTTTTGATTAAACGCATAAAATGATTTATAGGTCTAATTTTTTCACTAATACACATGCATTATGTCCGCCGAATCCAAAAGTATTGCTCATTACCACTTTCATATCTCTTTTTTGAGCTTTATTGAAGGTAAAGTTTAACTTTTGGTCAATGTTTTCATCATCTGTAAAATGATTAATTGTTGGAGGTACAATTCCGTATTTCAAGGAAAGTATGGCTGAAATTGTTTCAACAGCACCGGCAGCACCAAGTAGGTGACCTGTCATTGATTTTGTTGAATTCAAATTCATGGTGTAAGCATGTTCCCCAAATACATGTTCGATAGCTTTAGATTCTGCTAAATCTCCAAGAGGAGTAGAAGTACCGTGCATGTTTACACCGTCTACATCTGTTGGTTTTAATCCAGCGTCTCTTAAGCAGTTTAGCATTACATTTTTGGCACCTAATCCTTCAGGATGTGGAGCAGTTATATGGTGTGCATCAGCTGACATTCCGCCACCGCCAACTTCACAATAAATATGTGCGCCTCGGGCTATTGCATGTTCATATTCTTCAAGAATTAAAGCACCAGCTCCTTCCCCAAGTACAAATCCATCTCTACCAGCATCCATTGGTCTAGAAGCTGTTTTTGGATCGTCATTTCTGGTTGATAAAGCGTGCATAGCATTAAATCCGCCCATTCCAGCAATAGTTACAGCAGCTTCAGAACCACCAGTAACCATAATATCGGCATGACCTAAACGGATGTAATTAAAAGCATCTATAATAGCATTAGTTGATGATGCACAAGCAGATACTGTTCCAAAGTTGGGGCCTCTAAAACCATACTTTATAGAAATATGACCACAAGCAATATCACCAATCATTTTTGGAATAAAAAAAGGATTGAATTTAGGTGTTCCATCTCCAGCAGCAAAATTAAGCACTTCTATTTGAAATGTTTCTAATCCGCCTATTCCAGATCCCCAAATTACTCCTGCACGATCTTTGTCTATTGTATCCAAATCAAAATTAGCATCTTTCATTGCTTCTTCAGAGGAAACCATAGCATATTGTGCATAACGGTCCATTTTTCTGGCTTCTTTTCGGTCTATAAATTCTTCAACATTAAAGTTTTTTAACTCACATGCAAATTGAGTTTTGAACTTCGAAGCATCAAAATAAGTTATTGGTGCAGCTCCACTAACTCCGTTAATTAGACTGTTCCAAAATTCCTGGATGTTATTTCCAATAGGGGTAAGCGCACCTAAACCTGTTACAACAACTCGTCTTAATACCATAACTTATGTATTTTGTTAGCTTTAAACAAATAAAACCCACGCCTTCTTAATTGTATTATTCTTACAAAAGAGCCATGGGCATTACATTATAAATATTTTTTTGATTGAAACTCAATCGCGAATTCATTTTTAAAAAAAATAATAACACCCGAGTACAAGAATTGCATCGGGTGTATGTGTATTATTTTTTAGCTTCCTCGATGTAAGAGATTGCTTGACCAACAGTAGCAATGTTTTCTGCTTGATCGTCTGGAATTTGAATGTCAAATTCTTTTTCGAATTCCATGATAAGCTCTACAGTGTCTAATGAGTCAGCTCCTAAATCATTAGTGAAGCTTGCTTCTGTTACAACTTCGTTTTCGTCAACACCTAATTTGTCTACGATAATCGCTTTTACTCTTGATGCAATGTCTGACATAATCTTTAATTTTAGAATTTAATTTGTTGGCAAAAATAAAAAACTTTATTTTAAAACAACTATTTAGTTAATAAATGTGTAAACTAATTTATGAAATTTATTTTAACAAAGACTTCTCAATGTTATTTTTTTTCATTTTTTATCCCGTTTTTTGCATAATAAACACCTCAGGTTATGAAAAGAATAGTCGTTTTTGCTTCGGGTTCGGGGACTAATGCCGAAAATATTATAAAATATTTTGCCACAACAAAAATGGCAACTGTTACACATGTATTTACCAATAATCCAAATGCAAAAGTCATTGATAAAGCCAAAAACAATCAAGTTTTAACTACTATTTTCTCCAAAGAAGACTTATTTGAAGGAAAAGTAACACTTCAAATTAATGAAATTAAACCTGATTTGATAGTTTTGGCAGGTTTTTTATTGAAATTTCCTCAAAATATAATTGAAGCTTATCCCGATAAAATCATAAATATTCATCCTGCATTATTGCCTAAATATGGTGGAAAAGGGATGTATGGTATGCATATTCATAGAGCAGTTGTTGATAATAAAGAGATAGAAACCGGTATTACAATCCATTATGTAAATGAAAATTATGATGAAGGGAATATCATTTTTCAAAAAAAAGTAGCTTTATTGGCCAACGACACCCCCGAAGATGTAGCAGCAAAAATTCATGAATTGGAACAAGAACATTTTCCCGTTATTATTGAAAATTGGTTAACAACTAATCGCTAATTGCTTATTTTGGAACACGAAGTTCATATTTATACAGATGGCGCTGCCAAAGGCAATCCTGGTCCTGGCGGATATGGTGTTGTTATGGAATGGGTTGGAAAGCCCTATAAAAAAGAATTTTATGAAGGTTTCAGGCATACTACTAATAATAGAATGGAATTATTGGCTGTAATAGTTGGTCTTGAAAAACTAAAAAATCCAAAAACCAAGGTGTTAGTTGTCTCTGATTCTAAATATGTGGTGGATTCTGTTGTAAAAAAGTGGGTTTTAGGTTGGGAAAAAAAAGGGTTTGCAGATCGAAAAAATTCCGACTTATGGAAACGCTTCCTTATTATATACCGAAAACATCATGTAGATTTCAAATGGATAAAAGGACATAACAATCATCCCCAAAACGAGAGGTGCGATGAATTAGCAGTTTTTGCATCGAACCAAAAAACACTTTCTGTCGATGCTTTTTATGAGAAAGAAGAGGGGAAGTTGTTGTAAACGCTTGTTTTTCAGAATTATAAATTATGAAAACTTTACAATTCTAATCCGTTGCAACTTTGTAACTTATAAACTATCTTTGCGCCTTAATTCGAAACTCATAAAATGAATAAATTATTGATCGTAGGAACCGTAGCTTTCGACGCCATTGAAACCCCTTTTGGTAAAACGGATAAAATTCTAGGTGGTGCTGCAACTTATATAGGGCTTTCGGCTTCTTTTTTTAATTTAAAATCGGCTATAGTTTCTGTTGTTGGTGAGGATTTTCCACAAGAATATTTAGATTTATTAACAGCAAGAAATATTGATATTTCTGGTCTTGAAATGGTTAAAGGCGGAAAGACTTTCTTTTGGAGCGGTTTGTATCACAATGATTTAAATTCAAGAGATACTTTGGCTACAGAACTCAATGTTTTGGCTGACTTTCAACCTAAAGTCCCTCAGGATTTTAAAAATGCTGAAATCGTAATGCTAGGAAACCTTCACCCATTGGTACAAAGTAGTGTTATTGACCAAATGGAATCTAAACCGAAGTTAATCGTTTTAGACACCATGAATTTTTGGATGGATTGCGCTTTACCTGAGTTGCTTGACGTAATGAAGAGAGTGGATGTTATAACAATTAATGATGAAGAAGCAAGACAACTTTCAGGAGAATACTCATTAGTAAAAGCTGCTGCTAAAATTCATACCATGGGACCTAAATATGTGGTAATAAAAAAAGGAGAACATGGCGCCTTATTGTTTCATAATAAAGAAGTGTTTTTTGCTCCAGCATTACCGCTAGAAGATGTTTTTGATCCAACAGGAGCAGGCGATACTTTTGCAGGTGGATTTTCAGGTTACATTGCACAAAGCGAAAATGTGTCTTTTAATAATTTGAAAAATGCAGTAATTTATGGTTCTAATTTAGCTTCATTTTGTGTGGAGAAATTTGGAACAGAAAGAATGATAGATTTAGATAAAACCCAAGTAGTATCTAGATTACAACAATTTAAATCATTGACACAATTTGATGTAGAATTATCATAAACTAATGCCTCAAATTTCTGGGGCATTTTTTATTTAAAAAAAGATTTACAAAGAGAAAACGTACAACACACAACATACAATACTACAACACAATGAGCGACGCTTTAAAACACGAATGTGGAATAGCCTTAGTTAGACTACTAAAACCGCTTGAGTTCTACAAAGAAAAATACGGAACCGCTTTTTATGGAATACAAAAAATGTATCTCCTTATGGAAAAGCAACACAACCGTGGTCAAGATGGAGCCGGTTTTGCCAGCATCAAATTAGATGTAGAACCAGGAGAGCGCTATATTAGTAGAGTACGTTCCAATCATGCACAACCTATTCAGGATGTTTTTGCTCAAATCAATGAAAGAATCAATGAAGAAATGGCCTTGCATCCAGAATATGCGGATAATGTAGCACTTCAAAAAGCAAATATCCCTTACATCGGCGAACTGTTTTTAGGACATGTTCGTTACGGAACTTTTGGTAAAAATAGCATCGAAAGCGTACATCCTTTTTTACGTCAAAACAACTGGATGCACCGAAACTTGATTTTGGCTGGTAACTTTAACATGACCAATGTAAAAGAGCTTTTCCAAAGTCTAGTAGAATTAGGACAGCATCCAAAAGAAATGGCGGATACTGTAACGGTGATGGAAAAAATCGGGCACTTCTTAGACAATGCAGTAACAGATTTATACCAAGAATGCAAAAACGAAGGCTTGAATAAAAGAGAAGCTTCTCCAGTAATTGCAGAGCGTTTGGATATAGCTAAGATTTTAACAAGAGCATCCAAAAATTTAGATGGAGGATACGCAATGGCTGGATTATTAGGCCACGGAGATGCTTTTGTGTTTAGAGATCCAGCTGGAATACGTCCTGCTTATTTTTATCAAGACGATGAAATTGTAGTAGTAGCATCAGAACGACCTGTTATCCAAACCGTATTTAATGTTCCTTTCGAAAAAGTCCAAGAAATCGAACCAGGAAACGCACTAATCATAAAGAAAAACGGAACTGTTTCTATGAAAGAAATTCTTGTTCCAACTGTCAAAAAAGCCTGCTCTTTTGAACGTATTTATTTTTCAAGAGGAAGTGATGCTGAGATTTATCAAGAACGTAAAAATTTAGGAAAACTAATTTTACCAGCCGTTTTAGAATCGATAGATCAAGATACTGACAATACTGTTTTTTCATACATTCCCAATACGGCCGAAACCTCTTTCTACGGATTGATTGAAGCCGCACAAGACTTTCTGAACCAAAGAAAAAATAATTTTATTCTCGAAAACAGGAATTCTTTGACCAAAGAAACCTTACAGGAATTATTAGCCGTAAAAATACGTACGGAAAAAGTAGCTATAAAAGATGCAAAACTCAGAACCTTCATAACCGAAGACAGCAGCAGAGACGATTTAGTAGCACACGTTTATGATGTTACTTACGGCGTGATAAAACCAACAGACAATCTAGTTATCATCGATGACAGTATTGTTCGAGGCACAACGCTAAAAATGAGTATCATCAAAATGATGGATCGACTAAAGCCAAAAAGAATCGTAATTGTATCCTCTGCACCACAAATAAGATACCCCGATTGTTACGGAATTGATATGGCTAAACTGGAAGGTCTAGTAGCATTTAGAGCCGCATTAGAATTATTAAAAGAAAGAAACTTGTATCATATTGTTGATGAAGTCTATGCTAAATGTAAAGCACAGGAAAATTATCATGACAATGAAGTAGTAAATTATGTAACCGCAATTTACGCACCATTTCAACCACAGGAAGTTTCAGACAAAATAGCACAAATGCTAAGTTCTCCTGAAATTAATGCGGAAGTGAAAATAATATTTCAAACCGTAGAAGATTTACATATTGCCTGTCCGAAAAATCTTGGAGATTGGTATTTCACAGGAGATTATCCAACTCCAGGAGGGAATCGTGTGGTAAACCGTGCTTTCATGAATTTTTACGAAGGAAAAGATGCAAGAGCCTACTAGAAACTAAAAAAATACCATTAATCGATTTTATAGGTTGTTTATCTAAGAAATTTGTGTAACAATAACTACTGTTATATATTTGAATACCATTAACATTAGTAGGTTAAGTTTATGGTAGATTTGGGGCAAAAAGGGTGGAAGGAATTCCACCTTTTTTATTGGAATAAAGTCAAGGATTTGTTTAGAAAATCCACAAAAAAAAAGACGAATAAAACTTTCAAAAAAGCCTATCCGTCTATCTTATAATAAGGGTTTCCTAAATATTATTTCTCCGAAACAAATCTTCTATTAACCTCAGTCCAGTTAATTACATTAAAGAAAGCCTCAATATAATCAGGTCTTCTGTTCTGATAGTGCAAATAATAAGCATGCTCCCATACATCCATTCCAAGAATTGGAGTTCCGCCACAACCTACACCGGGCATTAACGGATTGTCTTGATTAGGCGTTCCGCACACCTCTAACTTGCCCTCTTTATTGATGCATAACCAAGCCCATCCTGATCCAAATTGAGTCACACCAGCCTTAGAAAATTTTGCTTTAAACTCTTCAAAAGAACCAAAAGCAGCTTCAATTGCAGCCAATAAATCACCAGTTGGAAGTCCACCACCATTAGGAGTCATAACCGTCCAAAACAAATTATGATTGTAAAAACCCCCACCGTTATTGCGAACTGCAGCGTTTTTCATATCAAGATTGATTAAAATATTCTCAATAGTTTTTCCCTCCATATCCGTACCAGCAATCGCAGCATTAAGATTGGTCGTATATGCATTATGATGTTTAGAATGGTGAATTTCCATCGTTCTAGCATCAATATAAGGTTCTAATGCATCATATGCATAAGGTAATTGTGGTAATTCAAAAGCCATGATATATATATTTAATTATTTATAAAATTTATTCAAAATTAGACATTTAACTTTATAAACGGAAACACTATTTTGTTATAATTTCATTAAATAGCCAAATTAAACCCCTTTGCCATTAATTAATGTCCTAATAATAAGGAGCTAATCCCGCTTTTCACTACAAGCTCCAGCCTAGAACGCTTTTTTTTCAAGACTAAAAAGGAGCTTCCTCCGGTCGCTCTTTTTAGTCAGAAAAAAATAGCGTTCCAGACCAGAGGCTTTTCGCTTCAATCAGGGCTAAAAACCAGAAACCAGAAACCAGAAACCATAACAATTAACATTCAGCTTCAAGAATGGGCCATAGCCATACAAACAATACTTACCCTTGCTCCCGGAATTTTGAGTAAAGCTTTAGAACATACCTCCAAAGTGGCACCAGTAGTAATCACATCATCAATCAAAAGAAAATGTTTATTATGGTCCTTTTCACTAAACGAAACATCAAACATCAAATCAATACCCTCCGTTCTTCCCAAAAGACTCTTCTTAGATTGCGTTTTAGAATACACATTGCGTTTCAAAACATTCGAATCATAAGGAATTTCTAAATGCTTAGATAACGCCAAACCAAAAGTAGTAACTTGATTGTACCCCCGCTTCCGCATTCTCCTTCTATGAAGCGGAACCGGAATAATAGCGTCAACAGTTTGGACAAGAGCCGCTATTTTCAAATCTTCAGCATACCATTCTCCCAGAAGCGTACCAATTTCCTCATGACCACGGTATTTTAAACTATGAATCATTTCTTGAACAATTCCCTTTTTATGAAAATAAAGCAAAGCCGAAACAGATTCCACAGGAACTCTACCATAAAATTTCTTGAAAGCTTCATTTTCAAGATTCAAATGATGGTTTGTCAGCGGAATTTCATGCCTGCAAACCGTACAAATCACTATTTCATGTGAGGCCAAAAAAACTTTACAGCCAGAACAAACAGGCGGAAAAAACAAATTCAAAATGCTTTTAAACATATAATCAGTGATTTATTTATAAAAATAGGGAAATCAATGCTTCAAACTTCAACTATTTTCTTTTTTTTAAGGACACTTTTTATATTTTTGCATCATTATGGCAAAACAAGAAGATTTATTTAAGAATGTAGTTTCGCACGCAAAAGAATACGGATTCATTTTTCCGTCAAGCGAAATATACGATGGTTTAAGTGCAGTCTATGATTATGCACAAAACGGAGTAGAGTTAAAAAAGAACATACGCGAATATTGGTGGAAATCAATGGTTCAAATGAACGATAATATTGTTGGTCTTGATGCCGCAATATTAATGCACCCAACAACTTGGAAAGCTTCAGGTCACGTAGATGCATTTAACGACCCATTGATAGATAACAAAGATTCCAAAAGAAGATACCGAGCCGATGTCCTCATTGAAGATTATGCCGAAAAGCTAAATCAAAAAGCAATAAAGGAAATCGAAAAAGCACGTGCCCGTTTTGGAGAGGCATTCAATGAACAAGAATTTGTAACCACTAATGCTCGTGTTGTCGAATACAAAGCCAAAGAAAGAGAAATTCTCGAAAGAATGGCGCGGTCTCTTGGCAACGAAAACTTAGAAGATGTCAAAGCATTAATAGAAGAATTAGAAATTGCCTGCCCAGAATCAGGCTCTAGAAATTGGACCGAAGTACGCCAATTCAATTTGATGTTTGGTACAAAATTAGGCGCCTCAGCAGATTCTGCTATGGATTTGTATTTACGTCCAGAAACAGCACAAGGTATTTTTGTGAATTTCTTGAATGTGCAAAAATCGGGAAGAATGAAAGTTCCTTTTGGAATTGCTCAAACCGGAAAAGCCTTTAGAAACGAAATTGTAGCCAGACAATTCATCTTTCGTATGCGGGAGTTTGAACAAATGGAAATGCAATTTTTTGTACGTCCAGGCGAAGAAATGCAATGGTACGAACATTGGAAAACGACCCGTTTGAACTGGCATTTGTCTCTTGGTTTAGGAAAAGAAAACTACCGTTTTCACGATCACGAAAAATTAGCGCATTACGCCAATGCAGCGGCCGATATTGAATTTAATTTTCCATTTGGTTTCAAAGAACTAGAAGGAATTCACTCTCGTACTGATTTCGATTTAAAAGCACACGAACAATATTCAGGTAGAAAATTACAGTATTTTGATGCTGAATTGAATCAGAATTATGTTCCTTATGTAGTAGAAACCTCTGTAGGTTTGGATAGAATGTTTTTGGCCGTTTTTGCTACTTCCTTAAAAGAAGAAACCTTAGAAGACGGTTCCACACGAACCGTTCTAAAATTACCAGCCGTTCTTGCGCCAACAAAAGCAGCAATATTTCCTCTAGTCAAAAAAGATGGATTACCTGAAATTGCACACAAAATCATAGAAGATTTACGTTGGGATTTCAATGTGGCCTATGATGAAAAAGATGCTGTAGGAAGACGCTACAGAAGACAAGATGCTTTAGGAACACCGTTTTGTATTACTGTAGATCACCAAACTATCGAGGATCAAACGGTAACCATTCGTCATAGAGATACAATGAAACAAGATCGAGTAAACATGGCCGATCTAAAATCAATTATCGAAAATGAAGTTTCGATGAAAAACTGGTTGATGAAAATGTAAACCACTATAATGGTATACTAAAAAGGCTTCTCGGTATTTGAGAAGCCTTTTTTGGTTTTTAAAAACGGTAACCTAATGTAATCCCACCGCGACCTACAAGCTCTTGGTCATAGTCACTACTTTTATCATTGAATAAATTCCTTCCAATTCCGGCATTCAACTCAAAAACAAATCCTTTTTTATTGACCCATTTTCCTCCTAAACCAAAGCCGAGTGCAAAATCAGTAATTTTTTCTTCCTTTATAGTAGTAGTAATTCCATTATTATAATAATAATTTTCTCCCTGATAGGTGTTTAACATCCCAAAGCCTTCTGCAAAAAAACCAGCAGCTGCTTTTTTACCAAAATAAAATCTATAATAAGGAGTTAAACTAAATTTAGTACTGACATCAGTATCATAAGATAATAATAACGATACACCCGCACCAGATTCATCATTAAGCAATCGTTCATAGGTGATTTCAAACGCTCCAGCAACTAGCATTAATGCATTTCCTTTTAATTCATTTTTTTTCAAATCAGTTGTTTTATTTTCTTGGCTATACCCAAAGAAGAATGAAACTAAACATAAGAGAAGAATACTTTTTTTCATTTTATTTTTTTTCAAATGTAGGATAAATTAGCAAAAAAACGAATTTTTACTATTAAATAATCCATAAAAGGCGATTTTTTTATTTCATAATAAAATCTTTATTTTAGCATCCATAGCACAATATCCATTTGATCCAGGCTTGTTTAGCAGTAAGTTATACGTACTTCATCGGATTTATTTGCGCTTTGTCTTAATGTATTAACATTAGTTTAAAATGTGTTAACAACTCATATAAAAAAAAAGCCAAATGTTTATTTTTAGCACAGTAACTATGGTTTTTTATGAAAATGAATAAATTTTTTACGTGTTAGTTCCCCAAAACTACCTTCCATAATTTAATTACAGTATTAGATGAAACACCCAATAAAATAGGAAAAGCAACGGATGAACTATTCGTACATTATTATTGACGACGATCAAGAAAGTGTTTTGAAAACAAAAGCAATAGCGGATGGTTTTTCAGATCTTACTTTTTTGGCTTCAGCCCATAATTATGAAGAAGGCTTGCATCTTATATTAGAGTTTAATCCAGCTATTGTTTTTCTCGAAATTGATCCTTCAGACAAAAAGAGTAATTTATCCTTGTCGCTAATAAATGAATTGCATCGGTATTTGAAAGCCATTCCAAAAATCATTGTTACCACAAACAAAAAGGATTTGGCTTTTGAAGCCATAAATTATGAAGTTTCAGATTATATATTAAAGCCAGTAAAACGTATTGATTTAGTAAAATCAATACTCAAGCTAAATAAATCCAATAATGAAATCCAGACAACTATAGCTAATGTAGCTGGAACAGAAGAAGGACAGGCTCCATTAGTACAAATTGAAACAATACAGGAAGAACAACCGCTTGTATTGTGTATAAAATCCTATGGTGATTACAGGTATATAGATGCTAAAGACATTAGTCATTTTCAAGCAGATAATAATTCAACTGACATCTACTTAAACACAGGAGAAATGATAACTGCTTTCAAAACATTGAAACATTTTGAAGGAGTCCTTTCTTTTCCTTTTATCAGAATCCACAACAGTTATATAGTAAACCGCAACTATATCTCCAGAATTCATACTGGAAATGCAGTATGCTATATCAAAAACAGTGCACTTAAACTTCCGTTTTCAAAATCGTATAAATCAAATATTGATCTTATTATTGCTGAAATTTCTAGTGGGAATTATCTAGAAATTTAAAAAATAGTCATTTACCCAAATTTGACTATCATTCACTATCAAACGCTTGTATTCTACCATAAATGCTTTTTTTTGCAGGAGAATTTCAGATATGCTATGTAGTTTTACCAAAGTGTTCTATGAGAAATAGAGTGCCTAGAAACTAAAAAACTAAAAAAAACATAAACCCAAATTATGAAAAAAGCAATCTTAACATTCGGATTATTCTCATTAATGATGGTATTAACATCATTTACTACACCTGAAACTACTACAACAAATCTAGATAATAATTCATCAATAGACTTAGCAGGTTCAGGAAGTGCTGGAGGAAACAAAAAAGTAGACTTAGCAG
>CANEXR010000056.1 GCA_947443815.1 Flavobacteriaceae bacterium
AATAATTACAATAATTCCATTTTTCGGTTTCCCTTTTGCAGTGGAATACTCCAAAACTAATTTTTTTCTAGAAATTAATTCTTTACGTATTCCTTCTTTACCATAAGCAAAATCTTTGGGTGCACCACCTGCAACAGGCGTGGCTAATATCCCAACGTATCTTATCAACTTATTGTTTGCTCCCATCAAAATGGTCATAGTACGATTTTCATCAACTTTAACATCATTCTTTTTAGGATCCTTATCAGTTTCTTTATCAGGTAAAGCCAAATCCATGGATTGAGGTTTAGACAACGTAGTAGTAAGCATAAAGAATGTAATCAATAAGAATGCCAAATCCACCATAGCAGTTAAATCTACTTTTGAATTTTGTTTTTTACTTCTTACTTTTCCACCTTTGCCACCACCGTCGCCTGTATTTAATTCAGCCATTTTAGTGTATTTTTTTTAATTAAAAATTCTTAGATCGTAAACCTGTAACTAAATTAAAGTTATTGATTTTTTGATTTTGTAGAATATCCATTACTCTTTTTATTGCTGGGTATTCTTCTTTAGCATCCCCTTTAATTGCAATTTGCAATTCTTTATCATTCAACTCAATATTTGCAATACGAGAATTCTGAATCCATTCTGCCAATTGATTGTTTAACGAATCCTTTGGAATACCTGGTTGATTTGCTTTGCTTCTATCGGTAGCTTTCATAGCAATAATGCTTTTCAAACTTTCTACAGGAACACCAAAATCATCCATTAATGCAAATTTTGCTGACTCATCTTCCGTGAAAGTGACTCCGTATTTTTGCCCCATTAACTCAAGAGCTCTTTTTCGAACTTCTCTGCCTTTTACATCATAAAACACAACGCCTTTTCCTTTACCAATAGTTATAATAGCTAAATCTGAAGTAGGCAATTTTGCGCTATTAGTAGATTGCGGTGTATCAACTGGTAATGCTTCAGGAATTTTTGCTGTAGCAGTAAGAATAAAGAAAGTAAGCAATAGAAAAGCTACATCACACATGGCAGTCATATCAATTGACGCTGCCTTTTTGGACATTTTTATTTTAGCCATTTATTGTTTGTTTAATATTTATTAAACAGTTCCAATTAATTTAAGAAGTACTGATTAATAAACTATTATTAATTATTTTAAACTTCCTCTGTATCTTCTGTAAGTATTTACAATTGCTGTACCAGCTTCGTCGATAGAATATGTCAAAGTATCGATTTTTGATGTAAACAAGTTGTACATGATAATTGCTAAAGCGGAAGTAGAGATACCCGTTGCTGTATTGATAAGTGCTTCAGAGATACCGTTTGCAAGCAAAGCTTGATCAGGAGTACCAGAAGACGCTAATGCACCAAACGCTTTAATCATACCTGTAACAGTTCCTAATAAACCTGCAAGAGTTCCTAAAGATACTAATGTAGATAGAATAGTCATGTGTTTTTCTAACATTGGCATTTCAAGTGAAGTTGCCTCTTCTATTTCTTTGTGAATCATTTCTGAAGCTTGCTCGCTATCAAAACCTTCTTTTTTCACGTCTTGGTATTTTACAAGAGCTGATTTTATTGCATTTGCAACAGAACCTTGTTGTTTATCACAAGCCTCAATAGCTTCTTCAATATTTCCACCATTGATACTTGATTGAACTTTTTTCATAAAAACATCTAAGCTTCCTTTTCCAGAGGCTTTAGATATTACAAAATATCTTTCGAAAGAAAAAACAATTACCATTAATAAACATCCTAATAAAATAGGTACAATTGGTCCTCCTTTGTAAACCATTGCCAAATAGTTACCTGCTAATGGATGTCCTGTATTAACACCACCCTCAAAATTAGACCCAGCACCCATGATAAAATTCCATATTAACCACCCAACAGTTATACATGCCACAATGATGATTCCTGAAATCATTCCTCCTCCGTTTGAATTGTTTTCTTTTTTAACGTTTGCCATTTTTTTTAATTTTAATAGTTTTAAATAATTTTATTTTATGTTTAAATAAACTTGTAGTGGAGCAAATTTATATTTTTAGTTCAAATAAAAAAACTTTTTTTAATTTAATTATAGTTAATTTTAATCAAAAAATAAAACACTCTTCTTTTTTATTTCTCATTTATTTCTAAAAACACAGTCAAATATATTATTTAATGAAAAAAAAACATGCTTTATACATTTATTGAAACAATCTCTCAATAAAAGTGGCAATAACGATAGGAATAAAATATTTTTATTATCTCTAAAAATTATGCATAAATTAACTATTATTACATCAAAAAACATATCATTTAAGAATTATTATAATTCACAGCTATTTTAAATTCAAATTATTATGAGTAAAAAAGAAGATTTTATCCAACATATTATGGAAGGGTATTCATCAAAAGGAGAAAGCTTAATTTTGGGTGGTGCAATCCTTGACGGCGAAGCTTTGGCCGATGCCTTTGTAAAAATTCCTCTTAAAACTTTAAACCGTCATGGTTTAATTGCTGGCGCCACAGGAACTGGAAAAACCAAAACTATTCAAGTACTTTCAGAACAACTCTCCTCGTTTGGAATTCCTGTATTGATGATGGATATAAAAGGAGATTTTAGTGGTGTTGCTAAAGAAGGTGAAGAGAAATCATTTATCACTGAGCGTCATGCCAAAATAAATATCCCTTACAGTATAGCTAGTTTTCCTGTTGAATTGATGACTTTATCAGAACAGAGCGGTGTGCGTCTTAGAGCTACTATATCTGAATTTGGCCCCGTTCTTTTTTCTAGAATACTAGACCTAAACGATACTCAGGCTGGAGTAGTCGCTGTAATATTCAAATATTGTGATGACGCAAAAATTCCTTTATTAGATATTAAAGACATTAAAAAAGTCATTAATTATATCACTGAAGAAGGGAAAGATGAAATTACCGAGAATTATGGCAAAATTTCAACCTCCACGACCGGTACAATACTCAGAAAAATCATTGAACTCGAACAACAAGGTGCCGATTTATTCTTTGGAGAAATGTCTTTTGAAATTGATGATTTAATGCGTTTTGATGAAAACGGAAAAGGCTATATTAATATCCTAAGGCTAACTGATATTCAAGATAAACCCAAATTATTCTCTACATTCATGCTTAGTTTATTAGCTGAAATCTACCAACAAATGCCTGAAAAAGGGGATGCTGATCAACCAGAGTTAGTCATTTTTATTGATGAGGCGCATTTGATTTTTAAGGAAGCCAGCAAAGCATTATTGGAGCAGATTGAAACTATTGTAAAACTCATTCGTTCTAAAGGAATTGGAATTTATTTTATCACTCAAAATCCCATGGATATTCCAAGTGGTGTATTAGCACAATTGGGTTTAAAAATCCAACATGCTTTAAGGGCTTTTACCGCAAATGACCGTCAAGCTATCAAACAAACTGCAGATAATTACCCAACTACTATTTATTATAAAACTGATGAAGTCTTGACAAGTCTGGGAATTGGCGAAGCATTTGTCACAGCTTTGAACGAAAAAGGGATTCCAACTCCACTTGTTGCCACAATGATGCGAGCCCCTATGAGCAGGATGGATGTTCTCACCGAAAGTGAAATTCAAGAAATCAACTTAAAATCGAAATTGGTTAAAAAATACAGCGAACTTATAGACCGAGAAAGTGCTTATGAGATGCTAAACAAAAAAATTGCTGCCGAAGTTGAACAAGATAATAAAGCCGAAGAACAGAGACAAGTAGAAAAAGAAGAGGCAAAACCATCAGAAATTACTGGAGCAGTAACTAAATCCGTAATCAAAGTACTAACAAGTGCTACTTTTATTCGAGGTGCATTCGGTATTTTAAACAAACTATTCAGAAAATAATTATGAAAGGTTATATGACAATTGGGTTATTAATTCTGTCTAATATTTTCATGACATTAGCTTGGTACGGCCATTTAAAATTTAAAGAATTAAAATGGTTTGAAAACACGGGATTAATTTCTATTGTATTAATAAGTTGGGGATTAGCTTTATTTGAATATTGCTTTCAGGTCCCCGCAAACAGAATTGGCTTTGAAGATAATGGCGGGCCTTTTTCATTACTACAACTCAAAGTAATTCAAGAAGTCGTTACCTTGATTATTTTTGTAATTTTCTCTTTGCTGTTTTTTAAAAACGAAACTTTTAGATGGAATCACGCAGTTGGATTTGTATTTTTAATTTTAGCCGTTTACTTTATTTTTAAAAAATAAACTTTTATAGAAAGCCTTTCTTAATTGTAATTAGAAAGGCTTTTATTTTAAGAGTTCCAAAATCTTATTTTCTACCTCTATACTATCCCATATTTTTTCGATATTATCCATTTTCAAAACTTCTTCCATAATGGTATTTTGAAAGTCCCCAATGGCTAAGGCTTCAGCGTAGGGGCGATCACTAAAGGTAACTCGACTGTAAAGTGGAATCCATTTTTCGGGAAATTTATCTGAAAATGATTTTTCTATCTTCTTTTGAAGCAGAAATTTTTCGTCAGCAGTTTTAGTACTCATTTCCATAAAATTGCGATACGAAAGTTCTGCAATAGCATCTGCATTTGGTTTTCTTGATTTTTGATATTCTGAAAAAATAGTTTTCCAATCCTCCCCATACAACTGAATCATTTCGTTAAGAACAGAAATGTCTTCAAAACCAGCATTCATTCCTTGCCCATAAAAAGGAACAATTGCATGACATGCATCTCCAATTAAGGCAATTTTATCTTCGTAAGTCCAAGGAAAGCACTTCATAGTAACCAAGGTACTTGTTGGGTTTTTAAAAAAATCTTCGGCTAATTTCGGAATCACATCAATTGAGTCCGGGAAATTTTTTTCGAAAAAATCTTCTACTAATTTTCTGTCTGATAAGGCCGAAAAAGAATTTTCACCTTCAAAAGGCATAAATAAGGTACAGGTAAAACTACCGTCTAAATTAGGCAATGCAATCAACATATATTCCCCACGAGGCCAAATATGAAATGAATTTTTATCTAATTTATGAGTGCCATCGGGATTAGCGGGAATGTTTAACTCTTTGTATCCAATATTTAGAAATTCTTGTGAATAATCAAACATGCTTTGGCGTTGCATTCGATGGCGAATCCTTGAAAATGCTCCATCTGCTCCAAACACCATATCGTATTTTTTCTCTTCCCAAGCGCCTCTTTCGGTTTCCCCGATGTGCAAAGTAGCTTCGTCTAAGGTAACATCCCAAATTTTATGTTCAAAGAAAAATTCTGCTCCAGCGTCCTCCGCCAAATCAATCATTTTTCTGTTCAAAATTCCTCTCGAAATAGAATAAATCGATTCTCCCTCCTGCCCGTAGTTTTGAAAATTCAATTTATCTACAAGATGAATGGCTCTTTTGTCCATTGGAATTGCTATAGCTCGTACGGCATCACCTACTCCAACTGCGTCTAATGCTTTCCAACCTCTGTTAGACATTGCTAAATTAATAGAACGTCCAGAAAACTGAATTTGACGAATATCAGGACTTCTATCATAAACATGGACAATATGACCCGCTTTGCGTAAATAAACAGCAAGCAAAGAGCCTACTAATCCCGAACCTACGACAGCAATTTTTTGAGGATTTTGCATCAATTTTTATAAAATAGTTAGGCAAAATTACTGATTTATTATTTTAGGAACTTTAAAAACCATTAGTTTTTATATGGAATAAAGACCAATTTTGTTGAAGTTCTAACAATTTCTGCTTTATTTAGTTTCATTTTTCTGAATCTGCCTTCGTTATAAAGTGGAGCTTGATCTTTGTAATGCTCACTCATTGGATTTCCGGATTGTCCTGTTGGCAAAACGCTCCAACTGTTTTCTATATCCGAAAAATCAATAATTCTTCGGGTTGACGGACCACCTTTCACTAGATAATTACCATTATCTGTAAAATCAAAAAACAAATTATTAATTACTTCCGTTGATCCTGAAACCGGAAATGGACCTACATTAAAAAATGGTCTTAAAGCAGTTACTTTCCCCAGAGGATGTTGGTGTTCCACAGTATGTACTTTGTTCCAAGTCCAATCTGACACCGAATTACCCAGTTGTTTTTCCAAAGCTAAAATTGCTTCTTTATACGATTTTGACACCATTTGATTTCGGGTTTCTTTTTGGTTTTTAGTAGTAATATTATCCCACCAAACGGATTCTTTATTGGCAATTTGTTTTGCAATTATTTGCTTGACAATATGTGTTCCCAGAAATTGTTTGAAATTAACGGCCCCTAATTCATCTTCAAAAGTATTTTTTAGGTACAAATAAATCCATTTATTATAAATTGTTGGAGCAATACTGTTTAAATCGTTGCTACCATTCCATGTTTTCAAAATTGTAATAGCTTCTTTTTCATTTGCTGAAAGCGAAATATAATCCACCTCAGAAATTAAGTTTTTGACTATACTTGGTGCAACGGACGAAGTATTGTCAAAAATCATCTTACTCACTGCTTCTTTGTCCCAATCTAATTTTGGATTTAGTAGTTGGGTAATCCTCTTGGCTCTGTCTTCAGGAAGGTAATATCCAGGATATAAAAAACCATCAATCGGCTCTGGTTGATTATTGGCAGAATACACATAATTCCAGTCTGGATTTACAGCCGAAGGATTTTTGGAGAAATCCAGGTATTCAGCAATATCATCTTTACCGCTAGCTCCATCTAAAATAAAGTTTGGATTTACGCCTTCGTGGTGTTTGTATAATTTTCCGGTAGCCCACCAAGCTACGTTTCCTTTGGCGTCACCATACATTACATTCAAACCGGGAGCGGCAATTAAAGCAACTCCCTGATGAAAACGCTCTTTACTTTTAGCATGCGAAAGCATATAAACTGCGTCCAAAATTCGGATAGGCTGTTGGGTATAAATCCAGGAAAGCGAAACGGGTTTGTCTTTATTCAAACCCTCAATCAAGTCATTCATTATAGGTCCGTGACGACTAATTTTTAATTGCAAAACTACATCTGAAGTATCTTTAACTTTTATAATTTTTTTACGAATTTCATAGTTTTTATACCCAGTAGGTGTTTTGTATGCATTTGGATTATTAGGTTTGTTTTCTTCCTGATACATATCGATATCATCATTTTCAAACATAGTCAACCCATACGCATATTCCCTATTATGTCCTAACAAAGGGTATGGCGTTCCTGCCAAATAACTGCCATATAATTCAAAATCAGGCGTTACGATATGTGCTTCATACCAAGTTCCAGGTTGAGAAAATCCAATATGGGGGTCATTGGCAAAAATGACTTTCCCGTTTTTTGTTTTTTGAGGAGCAATAACCCAACTGTTACTTCCTATAAATGGTGGTATGGGTGATTGATCTAAAAGAGCTGCAATTGATTTTGAAATAGCGCTATATTCTTGTGGTTTTTCTTTTGCATTTTTAATTCGGGTCGTATTGAAAGAACTATCTATCCCAAAATCTTTAAGGTAATCCATTCCATATTTATTTCGAATATCGGTCAATAATGGATCTGATTTTTGCGCCATTGCAAAACTAAAAGACATATACCCAAAAATATTGTACACATCTTTTATAGTAAACTTTTCTTTCTTAATGCCTATTAACTGAAATTCAACTGGCGTTTTCCCTTCGTCAATGTATTGATTGATACCATCCAAATAAGCCATTGTCAATTGATAACTTGGGCTGTTTTTATCCAAAGCCGCAATCGCTTTTGCGGAAGCTTCTTCGATGCCTAAACCAGCAAAAAACATATCGTTTTTTAGAGCAACTGAACCAAAAATCTCGGATAAACGCCCAGGAGCAATTCGTCGCATTAGTTCCATCTGCCACAAACGATCTTGCGCATGTACATAACCTAAGGCCTCCATTGCATCTTTTGCATTATCGGCATAAATGTGTGGCACCCCAAATTCATCAAAATAAACGGTAGTCTCTTTCTGTATGTTTTTTAGTTGCAGTTCTCCTTCGTATTTTGGTTTTAAATAAAAACCGTAAATAAGTAATCCTAGGGCTAAAATAAGCACTAACGATAGCAACACAAAAAGTATTTTTTTAATTTTCTTCATTTTGGTGGTGTTTTAATTAACAAATATATAGGATTTGGAAGTTATTTTAAACTATTTGTAATTTGTTGTACTTGTTAAACAAAAATAAAATATTATTTTTGTTTAACAAATTTATAATTTTATTAAACAAAAAAAGTATCTTTGTTTTAAATATAAAAAAATGAAGCACATTTCAAGAGATACAATTTCTCAAATGGAAAAAGTCGAAAGACTGAACTTAATCAATTCTTGTACGGGTTATAAATCAGCAAATTTACTAGCAACCAAATCTTTGGATGGCAAATCAAATGTTGCTATTTTTAGTAGTATAACACATTTAGGGAGTAATCCTGCGTTGATAGGATTTATTATGCGGCCAACAACCGTGCCTCGTGACACCTATAAAAACATACGCGAAACAGCTTATTTCACAGTCAATCACATTACTTCAGATATGATTGCTGATGCACATCATACATCGGCAAATTATGAGCTTGGAGTTTCGGAATTTGACAAAACAAACCTAGAAGAAGAGTATAAAGATGAAATTAAAATTCCATTTGTAAAAGGAAGTCCGGTACAGTTGTACTGCAAATATGTGAATGAATATTACATTAAAGAGAATGATACCATTCATGTAATAGCTTCTATTGAAGATTTATTTTTTAATGAAAATTTAGAACACAAAGATGGCTGGCTACAAATAGACAAAGGAAATGTTGTGGCTTTAAATGGTTTAGATGGTTACTGTCTGCCTACACTTATAGATCGATTTCAATATGCGCGTAAAGAAGTTCCGAGCACTTCTTTTTTTATAAAAAAGGACTAAAATGAAAACTTGGTTGTAGTTTACTAATTTTAATTTCTTGATAATAAATAAACAAGAATCTATTCCTTAGATATTGAAAAAATTAGATAACAAAGCAAGCATGATATTTATCAGGTTTTGAATGACAGCTTTTTATAATATTTGCAGCATCAAAAAATGATTTTAATTACATGACAACTACAAAACCACTGCATACTTTTCATATTCCAGTTATGGGATTGGCCTACACCATTGACAGTCCAATTCGAGTGGCTAAATATGGTATATCTTCCGTAATTTCTATAGCTGATGATGAGTTGATTGAAAAAATGAATGCCTTTTATCATCAAAAGTTCGAGTTACCTTATCGGGAAATAACTCAAAAAATGCCCGATTATCGTGCCGCAAGGATTACTTCTTATCTTAATTTAGTTGACCAAATAGTTCAAGAAAAATTTAAAAATTTCAAGAAAGAGTTGGTAGAAAGTAAATTAGCATTAGAAAACTTTATAGCGCTATTACCCAACAAATCCGAAATCAAAAAAGGGTTACAGCATTTTATAGCTGATGGAATTACTTTTAAAGAAAACATCCAACAGTATCTGGAAAATCATATGCATCCTGGTGCTATTGATGTGAACATCATGACAAAACTAGATAAAGATAATTATACTAAAACAGCAAAATTAGCAGTCGCTTTTAATGATGCGCATGCAGCTCTTCGTGGTTTTGCCAATAGTTCATTGACCTCTTCGGTGGTGCTTTCGGCAGGAATGAATCCGAGATTGTATAGTTATTTTGAAAATTTTTCTGATTTTTTCCCAGATGCAAATCATAAACTTCAAAAGAAAATTACTTTGAAAGTGAGTGATTTTCGTTCAGCAATGATTCAAGGAAATTATTTTGCTAAAAAAGGGTTATGGGTTTCTGAATATCGAATTGAATCAGGATTAAATTGTGGAGGACATGCTTTTGCTACCGATGGTTTTTTATTGGGACCCATTTTAGAGGAATTCAAACAGAAAAAAGAAACATTAATTCAAACGGCACATGAGTTGATGGTAAAAGCGCTGGAACAAAAAGGCATGATCGCTCCTGAAAAGCCTTTTGAATTAAAAATCTCCGTTCAAGGTGGAGTTGGCACTGCGGAAGAACATACCTTTTTATTAGACAAATATGGAGTCGATTCTGTGGGCTGGGGCTCACCGTTTTTATTAGTTCCCGAAGCTACTTCAGTGGATAAAGCCACACGAAAATTATTGGCTCAGGCCAAAGAAGAAGATTTGTATTTGAGTCAAATTTCGCCTTTGGGAGTTCCCTTTAATACGCTACGGGGAACTACAAATGAAATCATGAAGCAAAAAAGAATTCAAGAGAATAAAGCCGGAAGTTCCTGTCCCAAAAAATTTCTAGCCTTGAATAAAGATGCTAATGGAAATGCCATTTGTACTGCTTCAAAAAAATATCAGGATACAAAACTTCAAGAATTAGAGAACAAAAAATCGGATTATTCGATGGAGAATTATACTAAAATAAAAGAGAGTATTACTGAAAAATCCTGTCTCTGTGTTGGTTTAGCCAATGCTTCCTATTTAGAAAACGATATTAAAATAAAAGGACAAGCACAGGGAGTTGTTATTTGTCCTGGTCCTAATATGGCTTATTTTGACCAAGAAGTTTCTTTGTCTAAAATGGTGCAGCATATTTATGGAAACAGTTCGATTCTGCGGGTAACTGATCGTCCGAATCTGTTTATAAAAGAATTAAAAATGTATGTAGATTATTTCAAAAATGAAATTAAAGATATTTCTACAGAAGTTAGTGGCTTACAAATAAAGAAATTGAGTGCTTTCAAAAATAATCTACTTGATGGAATTGCTTATTATCAATCCTTATTTTCGTCTACCTCTTATTTTGGAAATGATTTGAAAGGGATTGAAAAACAACTTGATTTATGCGCCCTTGAAATAACTAAAATTAGTGCTTTACTTTGAACACTGTTAATCTATTAATTAGTTGTTCATTTTATTAAAAGTCGGCTTAACAAAATAGTAAGCCGACTTTTATGTTTTATTTTTCTAAAATTCCACTTTTTAGAATTTGCCCAAAGGAATACATATCTTCAAAGGAACAATAAAAAGGAACGGGAGCCAATCGGATAACATTAGGTTCCCGCCAATCGGTAATCACACCGTTTTTCATTAGATAATCAAAAAGACTGCGTCCTTCGCCATGAAGGAAAACAGATAATTGCGAGGCTCTTTCGGATGAATTGGAAGGGGTAATAATTTCAAAAGTACTATTAACTTCCTTGTCGATTGAGTGGAGTATGAATTCTAAATAAGCGGTGATTGCATCTCTTTTTTGAATTAGCGCATCCATCCCTATTTCGTCAAACATTTCAACGGAAGCCAAATAAGGTGCTAGCGACAATACGGGAAGATTGCTAATTTGCCAACCATCAGCGCTTTGAATAGCCTCAAAATTTTGTTCCATTTTGAAACGACGTTCTTTGTTATGTCCCCACCAACCGGCAAATCGCGGTAAGTCAGAATTGTGATGGTGTTTTTCGTGGATAAAACATCCTGAAGCATTTCCGGGTCCAGAATTCATGTATTTGTAACTGCACCAAGCGGCAAAATCTACATTCCAATGGTGGAGTTCTAATTTGATATTTCCGGCAGCATGTGCTAAATCCCAACCTACATAAGCACCTACTTTATGTCCTGCTTGGGTTATGGTTTTGATATCAAAAACTTGTCCGGTGTAATAATTCACGCCTCCGATTAGGACTAATGCTAATTCCTCCCCTATTTCTTCGATTTTTTCAATAATATCTTCTAAGCGTATGTTGTGTTCGCCTTCGCGACGTTTGATTTCTACAATTACTTCTTCGGGTTTAAAGCCATGAAAATGTACCTGACTTTGAAACATATATTGGTCTGAAGGAAAGGCTTTTTCCTCACAAATGATTTTATATCTGGTTGGTGTTGGTCTGTAAAAAGAAACCATTAATAAATGAAGGTTTACGGTCAGGGTGTTCATTACGGTAACTTCTGCAGGTAATGCTCCTACAATTTTGCTTAATGGATTGGCAAATCGTTCGTGGTAATCCCACCATGGTTTTTGGGCATAAAAATGTCCTTCTACGGCTAGATTTCCCCAATCGTTCATTACTTCATCTACGTACTTTTGGGTTCGTTTGGGTTGTAATCCTAATGAGTTTCCGGTAAAATAAATTACTTTTTTGCCGTTGACTTGCGGAAAAATAAATTCTTGCTGGTATTTATTTAATGGGTCTTTTGCATCTAGTTGTTGCGCAAATTCAAGGGTGTTTTGGAAAGTCATTGTTTTGATTTTGTTTCGCAAA
>CANEXR010000057.1 GCA_947443815.1 Flavobacteriaceae bacterium
AGGAAAAATTGATGCGTACAAAGAAGGTCGGAACTGGCTTACAACCCGAGAAGCTGTTGAAGACTATATGACAAACCGTAAAAGAAAACGCTAAGTACAATTAGCGTTTTTTTATGCTCCTTTTTAACACAAACTTCTAAACTGTTGTATCAAAAGTAGCAATCAAAATGGTAACTTTGCTTTTTTACAAAAATTATGCTAGATACAGACAATACAATTGAGGTTCAAGGCGCTCGCGTTCATAATTTAAAAAACATAGATGTTTCTATTCCTAGAGAAAAACTAGTAGTTATTACTGGATTATCTGGTTCTGGAAAATCTTCACTGGCGTTTGATACGATTTATGCCGAGGGACAACGGCGTTATGTAGAAACGTTTTCTGCTTATGCAAGGCAATTTCTTGGTGGATTGGAACGTCCCGACGTAGATAAAATTGATGGACTCTCCCCTGTTATAGCTATCGAACAAAAAACAACGAGTAAAAGTCCGCGCTCGACCGTTGGAACCATTACCGAAATTTATGATTTCCTGCGATTGCTTTATGCCCGTGGTACTGATGCTTACAGCTACAATACTGGAGAAAAAATGGTTTCTTATTCCGATGATCAAATTAAAGATTTGATTATTGAAGATTTTAAAGGAAAAAGAATCAATATTCTCGCTCCGATTATTCGAGCTAGAAAAGGACATTATGCAGAACTTTTTCAACAAATAACCAAACAAGGATTTTTGAAAGTTCGCGTTAATGGTGGTATTCAAGATTTAGTTAGCGGAATGAAATTAGACCGATACAAAACCCATGATATTGAAATTGTTGTAGACCGAATATTAGTTGAAGATACTCTCGATAATCAAAAACGATTATCCGAAAGTATCAATACCGCGATGCATCATGGCGAAAACGTATTAATGGTATTAGACCAAGATACGAATGAAGTACGGTATTTCAGTCGGAATTTAATGTGTCCTACTACTGGAATCTCTTATCAAAATCCGGAACCCAATTTGTTTTCGTTCAATTCGCCAAAAGGAGCTTGTGCTGCTTGCAATGGATTAGGAACAATAAATGAAATCAATGTCAAAAAGATTATTCCAAACCCCAAATTATCTATAAAAAATGGTGGTTTTGCTCCTTTGGGCGAATATAAATCATCTTGGATTTTTAAGCAATTGGAGATTATTGGAGAAAAATACAATTTCAAAATTACCGATGCAGTTGAGACGATTTCAGGAGAAGCTATGGAAATGATTTTGAATGGTGGCAAAGAAAAGTTCGTTGTCAATTCTTCTGCCTTAGGTGTTGCCCGAGAATATAAAATTGATTTTGAAGGAATATCGCATTTTATCAAAAACCAACATGACGAAAGTGGTTCAACAACAATTAAACGTTGGGCAAAGGAATTCATGGATGAGATAAAATGTCCCGTTTGTGAAGGTTCGCGTTTAAAGAAAGAAGCTCTTTTCTTCAAAATAAACGAAAATAATATTGCTGAATTATGTGATATGGACATTTCAGATTTGACAAAGTGGTTTCAAGATTTAGACAATCATTTATCTGATAAACAGAAACGAATTGCTACTGAGGTCATCAAAGAAATCAAAGACCGATTGGCTTTCTTGATGAATGTTGGTTTGGATTATTTGGCTTTAAGCCGAAGTTCTAAATCACTTTCTGGCGGTGAAGCGCAACGCATTCGGTTGGCTACTCAAATTGGGTCGCAATTAGTTGGTGTTTTGTATATTTTAGATGAGCCGAGTATTGGTTTACACCAAAGAGACAACGACAAACTGATTCATTCCTTAGAGCAATTACGCGATATCGGCAACTCCGTAATTGTGGTAGAACATGATAAAGACATGATTGAGCGTGCTGATTATGTAATTGATATCGGTCCAAAAGCGGGGAAATATGGTGGAGAGATTATAAGTATTGGTACTCCAGCAGAGACTTTGGCATCCAATACCATTACTGCTCAATATTTGAATGGAAAAATGAAGTTTGAAATTCCTGCAACCCGTCGTGAAGGCAATGGAAAATTTCTAAAACTGACAGGTGCCACGGGTAATAATCTTAAAAATGTGACAATTGATTTGCCTTTGGGGAAAATGATTTGCGTTACTGGAGTCTCAGGAAGTGGAAAATCAACTTTGATTAATGAAACGCTTTATCCAATTTTGAATGCCTATTATTTTAATGGTGTCAAAAAGCCGCAACCGTATAAAAAAATTGAAGGTCTAGAACATATCGATAAAGTAATTGACATTGACCAAAGTCCAATTGGGCGAACACCTCGTTCTAATCCAGCTACTTATACTGAAGTTTTTACCGAAATCAGGAATCTGTTTACAATGACATCTGAAAGTATGATTCGGGGGTACAAAGCAGGACGTTTTAGTTTTAATGTCAAAGGTGGACGCTGTGAAACCTGCGAAGGTTCTGGAGTACGAACGATAGAAATGAACTTTCTGCCGGATGTGTATGTTGAATGTGAAACCTGTCAGGGAAAGCGTTTTAACAGGGAAACCTTAGAAATTAGATACAAAGGAAAATCCATTTCGGATGTATTGAATATGACGGTAGATGAGGCGGTTCCTTTCTTTGAAAATATTCCGAAGATTTACAGAAAAGTAAAAACGATTCAGGATGTTGGGTTGGGTTATATAACACTTGGTCAACAAAGTACTACGCTTTCTGGCGGTGAGGCACAACGTATCAAACTAGCAGGAGAATTGTCTAAAAAAGATACTGGAAATACATTTTATATACTTGATGAACCAACAACGGGATTGCATTTTGAAGATATTCGTGTGTTGATGGATGTGATCAATAAGCTAGTTGACAAAGGAAATACCATCCTAATTATTGAACATAATATGGATGTAATTAAACTCGCTGATTACATCATTGACATTGGTCCTGAAGGCGGAAAAGGTGGCGGGCAACTTATTGCCAAAGGAACTCCCGAAGAAATTATAAAAATTAAAAAAAGCTATACAGCGCAGTTTTTGAAAAAAGAGTTAGCTTAGTAAATTCTTTGATAGCGTTTAAAGATTAAAACGGAAATGGAATTAAAACAGATGTTCTAGCCCCGATAGTAGTGAAAATCCTTATGGGCCGGGGTTCGGCACATAAGATTGTAACGTATAGCGGGAAATAGCTCCAAATAAAAATAACAGTATGAGACTAGAGGATTTTGATAATGATGAAGATAAAGTAATCCAAGATAAGTTAAAACAAAAGACTTGGAATGAAATTAGGACTAATGATAGTTGGGCGATTTTTAAAATCATGTCCGAATTTGTAAACGGTTATGAAGCCATGGGACGGATTGGCCCTTGTGTAACGATTTTTGGGTCTGCAAGGATAAAACCAGACGATTATTATTATTTATTGGCTGAAAAAATCGCCTATAAGATTAGCAAAGCGGGTTATGGTGTTATCACAGGTGGCGGTCCTGGTATCATGGAAGCTGGGAATAAAGGGGCACATCTTGGTGGTGGAACTTCGGTGGGATTGAATATTGAATTGCCTTTTGAACAGCATTTTAATCCTTATATTGACAGGGATAAAAACTTAAATTTTGATTACTTTTTTGTTCGTAAAGTAATGTTTGTGAAGTATTCTCAAGGTTTTGTAGTGATGCCTGGCGGTTTTGGTACTATGGACGAATTGTTTGAAGCGATTACGTTAATTCAGACTAAAAAGATTGGAAAATTCCCTATTATTTTGGTTGGTACGGATTTTTGGTCTGGTTTAATTACCTGGATAAAAACAGTTTTGGTTGAAAAAGAGCATACGGTAAGCGCTGAGGATTTGGATTTATCTAAGATTGTTGACACTGAAGATGAGGTAGTTGCTGTGTTGGATAAATTTTATAAAAAATATGACTTGAGTCCTAATTTTTAAATTGATTGGGATTTAAAATCGGTTTAGATGATTTCTATTTTAAGAAATTATTATTATTTTTAAATGCAATAAAGCGTATATTGGTTTTGTTTTAAAATAAAAAATACTTGAAATCAATTTATATAACTGCAGTGCTATTTCTTGTTTTGTTTGGTCCAATGAAATTATTGGCACAACACCATTCTAAATTGACCGTAGAGGCAAATTTGGTATCCAAAACATTGAATATTCAGCAAGAAATTACTTTTTATAACGAATCGGAGGATACCTTGACGTCGATTGTTTTGAATGATTGGAATACTGCTTTTTTGGATAAAAATACACCTTTGGCCAAGCGGTTTTCGGATGAATTTTATCGAGGTTTTCATTTAGCCAAAGAAGAAGAAAGAGGCGGTACAAAAAATTTAACCATCATTGGTGCTGATCATTTCTTTTTACCATGGGAAAGAACGGTAAAAAATCCGGATTATATTGTGGTTCCCTTACGTGAAAAACTTGCTCCAAAAGCTAAAACTACTTTATATCTTACTTATATTTCTAAAATTCCAACGGATAAGTTTACCAAATTTGGTTATACCAATAAAGGAGGAATGAACTTAAAAGATTGGTTTATCACACCTGCTAGATATGAAGATCATGCCTTTAAAAAGTACAACAACACTAATTTAGATGATATTGCTAATGGGGTTTCTGATTTTGATATTGAATTTAAAACCACAAAATATCTTGAAATTACTACTGATTTGAATCTTGTTGAAAAAACTCAAAATGAATCCTTTTCATTATACAAATTAAGTGGAAATAATAGGACTGATTTTAGCCTATATATAGAACCAAAATCCAGTTTTTATAGCTATAAAAACAGTTTTAGTGAAGTGTTGACCAATATGAGCAATACTAAATTAGACGAAATTCAAAAAGCAATTATTGTTGATCGTATTGTTAATTTTGCAAACAATTTGATTGGAAAATATCCGCATGAAAAAATCGTAGTTTCGCAAGCGGATTATGACCGAAATCCTTTTTATGGTTTGAATCAATTGCCCTCTTTTTTGAATCCTTTTTCGGATGAGTTAATGTATGAAGTCAAATTTTTAAAAACTTATTTGAATGATTTTTTGAAAAAAAGTTTGCGTTTAGATCCTCGAAAAGACAATTGGATTTATGATGGAATTCAAATGTATGCCATGATGAAATACATGGAAGAAAACCATCCAGAGGCAAAAATGTTAGGCAACGCATCGAACATTCGATTGTTTAAAAGTTATAAATTGGCAAATTTAGATTTTAATGAGCAATACAGCTATTTTTATATGTTAATGGCTCGAAAAAATCTAGACCAGCCGCTTGGTGCTCCAAAAAATACATTAATCAAGTTTAATGAGCAAATTGCCAGTAAATACAGAGCTGGATTGAGCCTTAGGTTTTTGGATAACTACCTTCAAAACAATGCCGTTTCAAATAGTATTCAGCAGTTCTACATTCAAAATCAAAAACAACAGCTTACAAGATTAGCCTTTGAAATTGCATTAAAATCGAATACAGATAAAGATATCAATTGGTTTTTTAACACTATAATTGATTCTAGGGAAATCATTGATTATAAATTCACTCGGGTTTCGAGAACAAAAGACAGTATAACATTTTCATTAAAAAACAAGACCGAAATTCCGATACCAATACCAATTTATGGCACCCAAAAAGGAAAAGTGGTTTTTAAACAATGGATAGACGCTACTGCTTGTGACAGCACTTTTACATTAGCAAGAAAAAATGCAGATAAAATTATTTTGAATTACAATAATGAGGTTCCCGAATATAACTTGAGAAATAACTGGAAAAAATTAGATGGTTTTTTTCCAAACAATAGACCCGTTAAATTTGTTTTTATGAAGGATTTAGAAGATCCCTATTACAATCAGATTTTGTATGTTCCAACCTTAACTTATAACTATTATGATGGTCTTTCGCCAGGATTAAGACTGCATAATAAAACCATACTAGAGAAACCATTTACTTTTGATATTAATCCTGTTTATTCTACCAAATCAAATAATTTATCAGGCTCAGCGTCATTTGTGGCGAACGAAAACTATAGAGATAGCAATCTGTTCAATGTAAGATATTCGCTTACAGGATCTTATTTTCATTATGCGCCAGATGCTTCTTATCTAAAAATAAATCCGATGGTTCAATTTCGTATTCGGGAAACTAATTTTAGAGACAATCGAAAACAATTAATTTTGTTGCGACAAGTAGTTGTTAATAGAGAGAAAAGTGCTTTTTTGATTGATAATTCAAAGGAAAATTATTCTGTTTTTAATGCTAAATATTTTAATACTAGAACAGAGGTTACCAATCATGTTAATTTCATATCTGATGTACAATTTTCAGGAGGATTTGGAAAAATAGCTTCTGAAATGGAATATCGAAGACTTTTTGAAAACAATAGAAAGATTAATTTACGGTTTTATGCGGGTCTATTCCTTTATAACAAAACGGATTCCGATTATTTTAGTTTTGCATTAGACCATCCAACTGATTATCTTTTTGATTATAATTATTATGGAAGGTCAGAAAGTACTGGTTTTTTCAGCCAACAATATATTCAAGCAGAAGGAGGATTTAAATCAAAACTAAGTACTCCGTTTGCAAATAAATGGATAACAACGCTGAATGCCAGTTTTAATATTTGGAATTGGATTGAGGCTTATGGCGACCTCGGGTTTTTAAAGAACACACACCAAAAAGAGCAGTTTGTTTATGATAGTGGTATTCGTTTGAATTTAGTTCCAGACTATTTTGAATTGTATTTACCGATATATTCAAACAATGGATGGGAAATAGCACAACAGCATTACAATGAAAAAATACGATTTGTAGTAACTTTTTCTCCAAAAACATTAATAAATCTTTTTACCAGAAAATGGCTTTAATCTAGTGTTAAAATTCCTTTTTTATTAAACTATTCTATGTTTAGAATGGTTTTTGATGTGATTTAATCAGAAAAACAATTGCTTTTTTTGAAATTGATTGCCAATAATAAAATTGTATTTTCTTCAATGAATTATGAAAATAGACAGTTTTTAAGTAAATTTGTCGCATTAATTATCCTTTTCAACTATGATAAAAGAAAAAACCAATGCTGCATTGACGTTTGAAGATTTCAAAACCGAAGTCTTAAATGACTACAAAATTGCTATAACAAGCAGAGAATGTAGCCTATTAGGACGAAAGGAAGTGTTAACTGGGAAGGCAAAATTTGGGATTTTTGGCGATGGTAAAGAAGTACCACAATTAGCCATGGCAAAATCATTTAAGAATGGAGATTTCCGTTCTGGTTATTATCGCGACCAAACTTTCATGATGGCAATAGGACAATTGACAGTTCAGCAATTTTTTGCTGGATTGTATGGTCATACAGATATTGAGCAAGAGCCAATGTCAGCAGGAAGGCAAATGGGAGGTCATTTTGTAACCCATAGCTTAAATAATGACGGAACTTGGAAAGATTTAACCAAACAAAAAAATTCAAGTGCTGATATATCTCCAACAGCTGCACAAATGCCAAGATTGTTGGGACTTGCACAAGCATCAAAAATATACAGACAAGTTCGTGGAATAACTAATGCTTCCAATTTTTCTGAGCAAGGAAACGAAATTGCATGGGGAACAATTGGAAATGCAAGTACTTCGGAAGGATTATTTTTTGAAACCATAAATGCTGCCGGGGTGCTACAAGTTCCTCTAGTGATGAGTGTTTGGGATGATGAATACGGGATTTCTGTTCATGCCAAATACCAAACTACTAAAGAAAGTATCTCTGCAATTTTAAAAGGATATCAAAGAGAAGAAGGTACAAATGGGTTTGAAATTCTTACTGTAAAAGGATGGGATTATGTTGATTTAATAGCTACCTATGAAAAAGCAGCCAAGATTGCTCGTGAAAACCATGTTCCTGTTTTAATTCATGTGAACCAATTGACACAACCTCAGGGACATTCTAGTTCAGGTTCTCATGAAAGATATAAAAATGCCGCTCGACTTGCCTGGGAAAAAGATTTTGATTGCATCCGTCAGATGAAATTATGGATGATTGCCATCAATATTGCCTCGCCAGAAGAGTTAGAAGAAATTGATTTAACAACAAAAAAAGAAGTTCTTGAGGCTAAAAAAGCAGCTTGGAAAGCATTTATAGATCCAATTGTTGAGGAACAAAAAGAATTAATTGTTTTACTGGAAAAAATAGCGCTTACGAGTAATCATAAAGATAAAATTCTACAATTTACAGTTGGATTAAAAAGTATAAAAGACCCATTAAAAAAAGAAATTCTTGTTACAGCACGAAAAGTATTGCGATTACTCGTTACCGAAAATGGAAAAAAGGAACTGTCTGATTGGATAAGTACCTATACTAAAAAAACACAACAAAAATTCAGTAGCAACCTGTTTTCGGAATCAGAAACAAATGTGTTTTCTGTAAAAAAAGTGCTACCTGAATATGCAGAAAATTCAAAAGAAGATACAGATGGTCGCATGATATTGCGCGATAACTTTGATGCACTCTTTACTAAATATCCTGAAACACTTGTTTTTGGAGAAGATGCTGGTAACATTGGTGATGTAAACCAAGGTTTAGAGGGAATGCAAGAAAAATATGGAGAACTTCGTGTTGCCGATGTAGGCATTCGTGAAGCTACCATATTAGGACAAGGAATTGGAATGGCTTTGAGAGGCCTTCGCCCTATTGCTGAAATTCAATATTTAGATTACCTATTATATGCCATTCAAATCATGAGTGATGATTTGGCAACTTTGCAATATCGAACTGTTGGGAAACAAAAAGCACCACTGATTATACGTACTAGAGGCCATCGTTTGGAAGGCATTTGGCATTCAGGATCTCCAATGGGAATGATTATTAACGCCATAAGAGGAATTCATGTTTTGGTACCTAGAAACATGACTCAAGCCGCAGGATTTTATAATACTTTGTTGCAAGCAGATGAACCTGCTTTAGTTATCGAATGTTTGAATGGATATCGATTAAAAGAAAAAATGCCATTGAATTATGGTGAGTTCAAAACCCCTATAGGAGTTGTTGAAACTTTAAAGGAAGGAACGGATATCACGCTTGTCTCCTATGGTTCTACATTGCGTTTGGTGCAACAAGCTGCTATCGAACTTGCTGAAATTGGTATAGATTGTGAAATAATTGATTTACAAGCTTTGCTCCCATTTGATATTCATCAAGATATTGTAAAAAGTATTGCAAAAACCAATCGATTATTAATCATTGATGAGGATGTTCCTGGTGGCGCTTCTGCCTATATATTGCAGCAAATCATCGAACAAGAAGATGCTTATATGCACTTAGACAGCAAACCACAAACGCTAACTGCTAAAGCACATAGACCCGCTTATGGTACTGATGGAGATTATTTTTCAAAACCGTCTACAGAGGATATTTTTGAAAAAGTATATGCTATGATGAGTGAAGTGAACCCTTCAAAATTTCCAGATTTATATTAAAATTCCATTTATATATTAAAAGGATGCCGTAGTTTACTGCATCCTTTTTTTATGCAAATAAATTACATCTAATTAATTGATTTTCAATTATTATCACAATTAAAAGTTATAATCCCATTACTAATTATTGGTATTTGCATTTTTATTTTTAAATTTAAACAACAAAAAATTAAATACTAATGAGTGATTTAGAATTGCTTTTGAAAACTATTAAAGATGTAAAAGTAATCGATCAATCTATTGGTTATAGCGAGTATATACCATTAGATTTATCGGTTTCAAATATAGAATTATCAAAATTAGACTTGGATAATGCCGATGTTTTTGAAAATTATATTGAAAATCAATTGGCTCAAAACAAGGCAAAAGTGGGGTACGGGGGCTATAATGAAGAGCGAAATTTATACAAAAGAAGTACCGTTTTTAATGACTCCAAAACCGAAGAACGCAACATTCATATTGGTTTGGATTTATGGATAAAAGCTGGAACAAAGCTACTGGCTGCAGTTGATGGCAAAGTTCACAGCTTTAAAAACAACACTGATTTAGGCGATTATGGCCCAACGATTATTTTAGAACATACTATCGAAAACCAAATTTTCTATACTTTATATGGTCATTTATCGTTAGAAAGTATTGATAAACTTGAAATTGGAACTTTTTTTTCAAAAGGGCAGCAACTTGCCACTTTAGGAGATGCATCAGTAAATGGAAATTATGCACCTCATTTGCATTTTCAAATTATAAAAGATATCGAAGGCAATTTTGGTGATTACCCAGGAGTTTGCAGTAAAAGCAAAAAAGCTTTTTATTTTGAAAATTGCCCCAATCCAAACCTATTATTAAAAATAAAATGAAAAAATTAGGCCTTCTTGTATTGCTCACACTATTGATTGGTTGTAAATCCAAAACAGTAGTGCATGCTCCTGAAGAAGTGATTCCTAAAAAACTTGAAATAGAAAAATTAGCTCTTGCTGATGTCAGTGATATTAAGAAAGCAAAAGCTTACGAAATGGGAAAACGAGTCTTAATAACTTGTAATACTTCTAAATTCAAGCCTTTTAACGAAAGTGAAGCAACAGCTACGGTTATCAAAAACACAACTTTGGCACGCTTATCTAAGACCTGCGCTAGATTTCGTCAATATTATGGTGAGTTTAAAGATATTGAATTAGCAGAAATTTATAGAGACCCATTTCAAAACTATACTGTTTTTAGATACAAAGCATTGTACTCTAAAAAAATAGCGAACAAAGAACTTCGGGTTTTTATGAATGATGAGGATAAAGTAGCCGCAATAAAATCACTTGATTGGGCTGATACTTTTCTATTAAAATAATTTATGAAATCTTTGATAGTGACTTTCTATCATAATTATCACCAAATTTCAATTTAAATATAAATAGTTTTTTTATAGATTTTTTTATTTTTTAAAGAAATAACTTACAAATAAATAAAAAATAACATGTTCTTTTTAAAAAATAAAAAAATACAAATATCTTGTTAAGCCCCATCAATAAAAGAAAATTACAGATTTAATTACACCTGAATTTAAAATATGTGAATTATATAACTCTTTTGCAGCAGTAAATAGGCTTTCGGTTACAAAAGAGGTTACCTTGTATGTATATTTTATTTTGACACCTAAAAACGACTCTTTTTCTAAAAGGTTCTTTTTCTTTTTTACCTCCAAATAATTTGCTTTTTTTTTAATTCTAAAAAACACAATTTGAAATTATACATAAAATACATGGTCAGCAACCGATGCAAAATTGCGGTTAAAGAAGAATTAAAAAAATTGGGGCTCCATTTTATTCTGGTAGAATTAGGTGAGGTTGAGATTATGGAAAACATAAGCTTTGATCAAAGAGAACAGCTCAAAAAATCACTTTTGGATTCAGGTCTTGAATTGATGAATGACAAAAAAGCAATGTTAATTGAAAAAATAAAAAATGTAATTGTTGAAATGGTTCACCATTCTGATTCTGTTATAAAAATTAATTTTTCAGATTATTTACATGAAAAATTGCAGCATGATTACACGTATTTATCCAATTTGTTTTCGGAAGTACAAGGAACTACTATAGAGCAATTTATTATTTCACACAAAACAGAACGCATCAAAGAATTAATTATTTATGGTGAACTGAATATTACAGAAATTGCATGGAAAATGGGATATAGTAGTGTAGCACATTTATCGAGTCAATTCAAAAAAGTCACTGGGCTCTCCCCTTCTCATTTTAAACAAATGAAAGACAAACGAAGAAGCCCAATAGAAGAAATTGGAAATTAAACTTCAAATGCTATTCTAATACATTTCTACAATTCAAGAATTTTAAACCCGAATACTACACGCTATTTATGATGAATACCTTAGAAAAAAAAATAAATATTTTTTATTTTCTTAGCATAATTACACTAGCATCTATATTGATGTTTTTTTATTATAATAATGAAAAAGTAAAATCGACAAACACATTAGTGGACCATAGTAATGAGGTTCGGATGATGAATGACGGAGTACTTATTGATATTTTAAATATTGAAACAGGAACAAGAGGTTATGTTATAACTGGCAAAGAAATATTTTTGGCTCCTTATATTAAATCTGCCAATAAGATTAATAAAAACTTAGCATTACTAGAAAGTTTATCCAAAGAAAATCCAAGTCAACTTATTCGAAT
>CANEXR010000058.1 GCA_947443815.1 Flavobacteriaceae bacterium
AAATTGGGGCTGACATCATAACCTACAGAGCAAATGATGATGGCGAACCAAACAATACAGCAGGAATGCCTATTTATGGTCAAATACAATCTTTTTCGGTAACGAATGTGCTTGTTGTAGTAATTCGAATTTTTGGAGGAATAAAATTAGGCGTTGGCGGTTTAATAGCTGCTTATAAAACCTGCGCACAAATGGTTCTTGAGGGTTGCGAAATTATTGAAAAAACGATTGATGTCCATTATCTGATTTCATTTGATTACAAAAACATGAATAAAGTAATGAGAGGAATTAAAGAAAATAAGTTGGAAATTGTATCTCAAGAAATGGAAATAACCGAAAATTCAGCTGTTCCAATTGGCAAAATTGAGATTAAAACCCGAAAAAAAAATGCCGATATGGTATTCGGCACTTTTAATTCAATGTTTGAAATTGATATAAAAAAGATTTAAAAATTGACAAAAAAGAGATTTTTCAAAGGATTATTCCATTTCCTTAAAAAGTTCTAAAATATATTTTGGAGGAGCCGTTGGGCGACCTGTTTTTAGGGACACAAAAACCAAAATAAATTGAGCCGTTGTTAATAACTCATTGGATTCATTATAAATAGCGCAATCAAATTCTATCTTTACAGAAGACTGACTTTTGAAAACCGTATGAACTGTTAAAAGCTCATCATATCGAGCTGATTTTTTGTAATTAATATTCATAGAAACAATTGGAAGTGCTATACCACTTTCTTCCATACTTTTATATGAAATCCCTTTGTTTCTAAGCCATTCAACCCTTCCTATCTCAAAATAAGGAATGTAATTGCCATGGTAAACTACCCCCATTTGGTCTGTTTCAGAGTAACGAACCCGAACTTGAATTTGATGATCCTTCATTATTTATTTATTAAAAATTTTAATTTACACAACCTGCCTTACAACAATATTTTATAAAATAATTCACTAAATTATTTTTTTTTACAAAAATTTGTTCACATATTTGTTATCCCAAAAATTTACAAAATTTGAGCCTCATTTTTGTAGAACAAAACAATTGCAAAACAAAATAATTTAACCGAATATATGAACAAAACTGCTCAATCAGTATGGGAAAACTGTTTATCTTTTATAAAAGACAACATCCAAGATCAAGCCTACAAAACTTGGTTTGAACCAATCAAGTCAGTTGAACTTACCGATAACGCATTATATATTCAAGTACCTAGTAAATTTTTCTACGAGTGGCTAGAAGAACACTATGTAAAATTATTAAAAGTAGCTCTTACCAAAGAACTTGGAAAAAACGCAAAGTTACTCTATAAAATCAAAATGGAAAACACTTATGGTAATAAACAACCGTTCACGGAACAGTTGCCTAGTGCCAATAGAGTACCTATGAAACCACAAGATGTTGATGCGCCTTTCAAAAACCTTAATCCTGAATTAAAAAACCCTTTTGTCATTCCTGGTATTCGAAATTTAAAAATCGAATCTCAATTGAATGCAAATTACAGTTTTGATAATTTTCTTGAAGGTGATTCTAATCGATTAGCACGTTCTGCAGGTATGGCTGTTGCTAACAAACCTGGCGGAACATCATTTAATCCTTTATTGATTTTTGGTGGTGTCGGTTTAGGAAAAACACATTTAGCACATGCAATAGGTGTTGAAATAAAAGACAAATATCCCGAAAAAACGGTTTTATACATCTCCGCAGAAATTTTCACACAACAATACATTGACTCGGTCAAGAAGAACAATAGAAATGATTTTATTCATTTTTACCAATTAATCGATGTTTTAATTATTGATGACGTTCAATTTCTATCCGGTAAATCTGGAACTCAAGATGTATTCTTCCATATTTTCAACTATTTGCACCAAAACGGAAAACAGGTAATTTTAACTTCGGATAAAGCACCTGTTGACATGCAGGATATTGAACAACGATTGCTGTCTCGCTTCAAATGGGGATTATCAGCCGAATTACATCAACCGGATTACGAAACCCGGATTTCCATATTAAAAAATATTTTATACCGAGATGGTGTAGAAATTCCAGATGAAATTATAGAATATGTTGCCCGAAATATTAAATCCAATGTCAGGGAACTTGAAGGTGCTATTATCTCTTTGATTGCACAATCGTCATTCAACAAAAAAGAAGTAACAATTGAACTTGCTAAAAGTGTTGTTGAAAAATTTGTAAAAAATGTAAAACGAGAAATCTCTATTGATTATATTCAAAAAATAGTTTCTGATTATTTTCAATTGGACATCGAGACCCTACAATCCAAAACAAGAAAAAGACATGTTGTTCAAGCCCGACAATTAGCTATGTTTTTTGCAAAAAAATTCACCAAAGCATCTTTAGCTAATATTGGCTCCCAAATTGGAGACCGCGATCATGCCACCGTATTACATGCTTGTAAAACAGTCGATAATCTAGTATCAACTGACAAACAATTCAAAAAATTTGTGGAAGATATCAATAAAAAACTAACGCTTTAAAGGAAGTCATGCCAGTAAAAATTTTAATGGTTTGTTTGGGAAATATTTGTAGGTCACCACTGGCTGAAGGAATATTAGCTTCAAAATTGCCAAAGGAAAAATTCATTGTTGACTCTGCAGGTACAGGTTCTTGGCATATTGGCCATGCACCAGATGAACGTTCCATAGCTGTTGCAAAAAAAAATGGCTTACTTATTTCCAATCAAAAAGGCCGACAATTCAGTAAAAAAGATTTTGACCAATTTGATTACATCTATGTAATGGATAATTCCAACTATGATAATGTGATTGCATTAGCTGAAAATACAGAACAAATTGCCAAAGTACAACTTATTCTTAATGAATTATTTCCAAAAGAAAATGTAGATGTACCTGATCCGTATTTTGGTTTGCCTAACGGATTTAATATTGTATATCAGATGCTTGATGATGCCTGTGAAGTTATCTCCAAAAAATTAATTGATAAACATCAATAAGCTTTTTCTGATTTTATTTAAAATCAACACAATCACTTAGGCCTATACTATAGTTTTTTAAATTTAAATTCATGAAATCAACTCCTGCTTTGGGAAAACTCTATTTAATTCCAACTACAATGGGCGATTGCGACCCTATGGATGTATTGCCACAAACCATTAAAAGGAGTATTGATTGTATCGATTACTATATTGTCGAAAACGAAAAAACAGCCCGAAAATCAATAAAAGCTGTCAATCCAACGAAAAAACAATCCGAATTAATTCTTTTTACACTAAATAAACACACAGAAACAAAAGAACATCTCGATTTTATAAAACCTTTGTTAGAAGGAAAAAATATGGGTTTAATGAGTGAAGCCGGATGTCCTGGAGTAGCTGATCCTGGTGCAGTAATTGTAAAATTAGCTCACGATAAAGGTATTCAAGTTGTACCATTAGTTGGTCCTTCTTCTATTCTTTTGGCTATGATGGCTTCTGGCATGAATGGACAAAGTTTTACTTTTAATGGGTATTTGCCGATTGATAAAGGAGAAAAAAAAACGGCTTTGAAAAATTTAGAAAAATTATCCCAAGACAAAAATCAATCTCAGATTTTTATTGAAACTCCTTATCGAAATAATAAAATGCTTGAAGATATTTTACAAGCTCTAAATCCAGCAACCTATCTTTGTGTTGCCACTGATATTACATTACCGACAGAATATATTAAAACGATGAAAGCTTCTGATTGGAAAAAAGTAACGGTTGATTTACACAATAGACCGACTATTTTTATTTTGCATAAAATGTAAAATCTAATTCCTTTTAAACTTTAAAAAAATAACTCTAACCACCTGATATATTGAAGTTTTTTTAAAAATTATTTCATTCAAAAGAGATTTTTCTGCTAAAAAAAAAATTAAAAACCTTCTTTAAATTAACAGTTAGTATAGAAATCATTAACCTGTACGCAACCTTAATATTACTATTTTTACTAAAGTTAAATCTAATAAAGCCCCAAATAAAGCTGATTTAAAAATTGTAGCTTTAAATATTCCTTTTTTTAAATCCGTTACAATTAACCTTATTTATTAATAATTTAAAACTAAATGTCATGAGATCATTTCTTATTATTTTATTTATTTTAAGTTTAACTATTCCAGCATTTTCTCAAGATAAAATTAGTGATCCTTCAGAAGGAGAAATTAAAATGGAGGATTTACCTGGGGTTGTTATCAAGAGTGTAGGAAAAGATTTTTCTATTTATTTACCAGACAGAAATCCTGACATAAATGTAAGAGCACTTCAAGAAAAGTTTATTTCTTATGATTTAGGTAAGGATTATGAAGGATTTGAATCTTATTTAGTGGTCATGGAAACAAAAAAAGGTTCCTTAACTGCTACTTATAATCAAAATGGCAAATTAACCCGAGTTGTTGAAAATTATCAAAATGTAAAACTTCCTAGTAGCGTAATTTATTCTGTTTATAAAGCATATCCGAATTGGAAAATTATAAATGATAAGTTTCTATATACTCAAAAAGAGGGCGATATTCTCAAAAAAGAATACAACTTAAGAATTGAAAAAGAGAATAAAATCCTTAAATTGGTTGTTCATCCAAACGGAGAGATTTTAAGTGCAAAATAATTAAAAAAACTAACATATTATGAAAGCTATCGAAAGATAGCTTTTTTTAGTTCAATCATTAAACACAAAACCTAAAAAAGGTAATCCTCAAAATTATTTATAAAATTCCTATTTCATTAAGATTAAAATAACCAAATCCAAGATAAAAAAAGTACTTTTATACCTATAATTAGCATCCCTTTATCATGAGTAAACTCCCAAATATTGGCACAAGTATTTTTTCAATAATGTCAAAAATGGCAACCGAGCATAATGCAATCAACCTCTCACAAGGCTTTCCTAATTTCCCAGTTGATAAACAATTAACTGAAATTATTGCTAGATTATCTAAGGAGAATGTCCATCAATATTTACCCATGTCTGGGTATCCGCCTCTTTTATCCAAAATTGCGGAACTTGTGAAAAATTCCTATGGTAGAACTATCCAACCTGAAACAGAAATCCTAATTACTGCAGGTGCTACTCAAGGAATTTTTACAACAATCCTAGCTTTGATAGATACAAATGATGAAGTCCTAATTTTGGATCCGAGTTATGATTCCTATGAAGCTCCTGTTTTATTGTCTAAAGCAAAGCCAGTTCGGGTAGCATTAAATGATGATTATACTCCAAATTGGGAACATATCGAAAACGCTTGTTCCACAAAAACCAAAATGATTATCATCAACAATCCTCATAATCCAACTGGTAAAATTTTAAAAAAATCAGATTTTGAAGCTTTAGAAATTATTTTAAAAAAACATCCTTCCCTTTATATCCTTTCGGATGAAGTTTATGAATACATTCATTTTGAAGAAAAACATATTTCTGCACATACCCGAGAACAATTACTGAATCGTTGTATAATGGTTTCATCGTTTGGAAAATCATTCCATATCACTGGTTGGAAAGTGGGCTATCTTGTTGCTCCAGAACATTTGATGATTGAAATCAAAAAAGTACATCAATTTATGGTTTTTAGTGTTAATAGCATTTGTCAGGTAGCAATTAGTGAGTATTTAGACTTGGTTTCTGTAGCAGAAATTGGGAGTTTTTATCAAGAAAAAAGAGATTATTTTCGAAATTTGCTAAAAGAAAGCCGATTCAAATTGATGCCGTGTGAAGGAACCTATTTTCAAGTCGTTTCCTATGCAACTATTTCGGATGAAAATGATGTAGATTTTTGCAAAAGATTAATTGTAGAATATGGAGTTGCTGCAATACCTATTTCCACTTTTTATACAAATAAAAAAGACCATAAACTTATTCGATTTTGTTTTGCAAAAGATAATAAAACCTTAGAAGAAGCTGCTAAACGTTTGTGTTCCATTTAAAAGTGAATTATTTTATTTGTGTTTATTATGCATGCATACTATTTATTTTATATATTTACAATCCTAAAATATAAAGAAAATGAGTTATACAGATAAAATGCTTCGAGATGACGCCCTAAAAGGCAAAGTAATTGTAGTAACAGGAGGTGGTAGTGGCTTGGGGAAAGCAATGACAAAATACTTTATGGAACTTGGTGCACAAGTAGCTATTACATCACGAGATTTAGAGAAGTTAATCAATACCGCAAAAGAACTTGAAGTTGAAACTGGAGGTACTTGTTTGCCTTTGCAATGTGATGTCCGTCATTATGCAGAAGTAGAAACCATGCTACAAGAGGTTTTAAAAGCATTTGGAAAAGTTGATGTATTATTAAATAATGCTGCCGGAAATTTTATTTCTCCAACAGAAAGACTATCTGCAAATGCTTTTGATACGGTAATTGACATTGTTTTGAAAGGAACCAAAAACTGTACATTAGCTTTTGGAAAACATTGGATTGACACCAAACAAACATCCTCAACTATCCTAAATATAGTAACTACTTATGCATGGACTGGATCTGCTTATGTGGTTCCAAGTGCTACAGCCAAAGCAGGAGTTCTAGCCATGACCCGAAGTCTAGCTGTAGAATGGGCCAAATACGGAATCCGATCAAATGCAATAGCGCCAGGTCCGTTCCCAACCAAAGGTGCTTGGGACAGATTATTGCCTGGTGATTTAGCAGAAAAATTTGATATGTCAAAAAAAGTACCCTTAAAACGTGTGGGTGACCATCAAGAATTAGCCAATTTAGCTGCCTATTTAGTTTCTGATTTCTCTGCTTATGTCAATGGCGAAGTAGTTGTAATTGATGGTGGCGAATGGTTAAAAGGGGCTGGACAATTTAATATTTTGGAAGCCATTCCAGAAGCGCTTTGGGATCAATTAGAAATGATGATTAAAGCCAAAAAAAATAAATAATATTTTATTAAAATTATAAAAAAGAGAACCATTAGGTTCTCTTTTTTACTGTAAAGCACTTAAAATTTCACTTCTTAACAAGCCGCTTCCTCCTCCATAATGTTGAATAATTATAATCTTTGGATTTTCATTTCTAAAAAAACTACATAAAACTACTTCCTCTTCAAAAGAAATTCCAGAACCTAATAGTACAATCGAGAACTCTTTTTTTTGAAAAATGGCTAAAGCTTCATTATCGTCGATAACTCCTACACCAATCCAATCTTTATTGGCATTAATAAGGCGAACAACGATATCTGTAATTTCTAAATGACGACCTACATAAAGAATATTAGTTTTTGTCATAATAAAAATGAACTGTAATAGGAGGTTAAAATTTAAAATTCTTAGATTTTCATTGGAACTTCCATCAAAAGAATTTCAGCATCTGAAGATTTTGCTGTAATTGAAAACGTATCTGTGTCCCAAATTCCTAGACCGTCACGTTCCTTTACAGCTATAGAACCGATACTAAAATCACCTTTCAACACAAAAGCATAAACACCATTTCCTGGTTTTTTTAAGTGGTATGAAACCGAAAAATCTTTATCAAATTTACCAATATGAAACCAAGCATCTTGATGAATCCAAACACTTCCCTCTTCTGGATTTGGTGATAAAATTTGCTGCAACTTATTGTGTCGATCTTCCATCCTTAAAGAAATTTGATCGTATCTGGGTGTTACATTTTTTTGATTTGGATACACCCAAATTTGCAAAAACTTAACCATTTGATCTTTATTCTTATTGTATTCACTATGAAAAATTCCAGTTCCTGCACTCATAATTTGAATGTCCCCTTCTTTAATTACTGTGGTATTTCCCATACTGTCTTGATGTTCCAAATCTCCTTCTAATGGAATTGAAATAATTTCCATATTATCATGAGGATGCTTTCCAAAACCCATTCCTTGGCTCACTCTATCGTCATTTAAAACACGCAAAACCCCAAAATTCATGCGCTCAGGATTGTGATAATTAGCGAAACTAAATGTGTGATATGATTCTAACCAACCATGATTAGCGTGTCCACGAGTATTTGCTTGGTGCAAAACAAAATTTACGATTGCAGTTTCTTTTGTTGTGTGGTTATTTTCCATTGTGCTATTATTTATATTTATAGTACAAAGTTCTACTAAAAAACAAATCAAAACATTGAACTAGAACAAGAAATGAAAAAACGAGGAAAATATGGATTATCCTAAAAAAAAATAATCGCGTTTCTTTAAATGAATCATCAATAAGATTGAATCATTCCTTTTAAATTATATCAAAAAGAAGTCAATCATTTACTAAACCCGTTTCAAATAAATACTTAAAAAGGGAATTGATGGATTAGAATAAGATTAATATTTGGAAATTTTAGCCCTAATTTTACTCAAAAATTCGGCAGAAATTCCAAGATAAGAGGCAATATAATGCTGTGCAACCCGCTGAGAAAGGGTTGGGTAAAGTTCCAAAAAATCAAGATATTTTTCTGTTGCAGTTTTAGAAATGGTATTAAAAAGTCGGTTTTGTGTAGCACTAAGGCTGCGTTGCATTAAGATTCTGAAAGCTCTTTCAAATTTAGGAGCTTCGATAAATAAACGTTCCTTTGTTTCAGGATTGAATAGAAAAAATTCGCAATCTTCAAGCGTTTCAATATAGACTTTACTTGGATTATCCTCATAAATACTGAAAGAAGTATCACTTACCCATGCATCTTCTATTGCAAATTGAAGAATAACTTCAAAACCATTACTATCTATATAATATTTTCGAACACATCCTTTAATAACAAAAGCTTCAAAATCACAACGTTCCCCTTCATGGAGTAAGATTGTTTTTTTGGGAACTTTATTATAGGTTAACAAGGAGTTAAATATGGCCAATTCATCTGTTTCAAAAGAAACATATCTACTAATATTTTTATTAATTTGAGAATACAAGGTCAGTAGTTTTTAGAAACTAAAGATATAAAAAATTAATACTATTTAATCGGCTCAAAGCGCATTAAATTCATAAACATTTGACTAAAAATGAAATTCCCTCGCAATTAAATTCCTATTTTTGTTTCGGAAAATACATAATACTAAATTTATGCTTATTATTGGGATTGCGGGTGGAACAGGAAGTGGAAAAACTACCGTAGTTCATCAGATAATGAATGAATTACCAGAAACCGAAGTAGGAATTATTTCCCAAGACTCATATTACAAAGAGAATCAAGGGCTTAGTTATGATGAAAGGGCATTAATTAATTTTGATCATCCAAGAGCTATTGATTTTGAATTATTGGTGATGCATCTCAAGGAATTGAAAGCTGGAAATAACATCAATCAGCCGGTTTATTCGTTTGTAACCCATAATAGAACAGATGACACTATTTTTACCCATCCTAGAAAAGTGATGATTGTAGAAGGCATTTTAATTTTGGCAAATCCTGAATTAAGGGCTCTTTTTGATGTGAAAATTTATGTCCATGCCGATTCAGATGAACGATTAATCAGAAGGTTAAAAAGAGATATTGCAGAACGTGGACGGGATATGGAAGAAGTTTTAAACCGATATCAAAACACACTAAAACCCATGCATGAACAGTTTATAGAACCCACTAAAGCATTTGCTGATATTATTATACCAAATGACAAATTTAATACAGTAGCTATAGATGTTGTAAGAGCAGTAATAAATCAAAGAATTTTGTAATTTTAATGCTTTAAATTTTTTAAAGAATATTTGCCTATTTACACCTTATTTTTTTATTTTAAAACAAATAAAAAAAAATTCCTGCTATCTAAGTTCAATAAACTTTTACAAAATAAAAATCAGATGAATTAATCAGAACAAAAAATAAAAATGACAAATCCCTATAAAAACAAATCCTGGTTTAAATTCTTAAGCAATAAATATGTTTGGGTTTTATTGTTTTTTTCCGTCTGGATGATTTTTCTAGATAACTATTCCTATTTTGATCATCGATTTCTGAATAAACAAATAGACGAATTAGAAGACAATGCCACTTATTACAAAGAAGAAATCAAGAAAGATCAAGAGCACATCAAAGAATTAAAAAATTCGGTGCAAATTGAAAAATACGCTCGAGAAAAATATTATATGAAAAAAGACAGTGAGGATATTTATATTATCGAGTTTGAAGGCGATAGTGCAACAGTAGCTGAATAAATTCAGAAACGGTATTTATTACAATAACGAAAAAACTCCCTACGACTGAAAATATATAAGTTATGAAACACCTTTTTGACGAATTTGACCCTTTATCTACTAAACAATGGAAACAAAAAATTCAATTTGAACTTGATGGAGCCGATTATAACGAAACGCTAATTTGGAATTCACCCGAAGATATTAAAGTGAAACCTTTCTATGATAAAGAAGATTGTATAAAGTCGTTTCCCGTTCTCACAACTGCTTCAGCCTTTAAAATTTGTCAAAACATTTTTGTTTTTGATGAAAATAAATCTATTGAAAGAGCTTTAGATTCTATAGCACGTGGTGCAGAAAGTCTGCGTTTCACCATTGAAAATGAATCTATAAATGTTGTTAAATTATTAGATAATTTGCCTTTAGAAGAAATAACGATTCACTTTCATTTGAAGTTTATTTCAATCGATTTCGTAAAAAAAATAGAAGCCATTAGCAAACAAAAAAACGGAACTGTGTTTTGTAATTTAGATCCAATTGGCCAATTAGCAAAAGACGGAAATTGGTTTACAACATCAGATAAAAATAATTTTGACACTTTAAATTTACTTTCAAAACAAACAACAGCTACTAGTCTAATTTCTATTAATGCCAGTTTGTATCAAAATGCGGGTGCCAATATGGTACAACAAATTGCTTACAGCTTGGCACATGCAAATGAATATTTAAACCGAATTGAAGTTATAAATCAACCGCTTGTTTTTGAAATATCGGTAGGGACAAATTATTTTTTTGAAATTGCAAAACTTCGCGCATTCCGTTTACTTTTTAATCTCATTGCTAAAGAATACAACCCAAACTTGAGCTGTCATCTTCTGGTTTCACCAACTAAAAGGAACAAGACACTATATGACTATAATGTAAATATGTTGCGCACTACAACTGAATGTATGAGTGCTATTCTTGGCGGAGCTGATACAATTGCCAACCTACCATACGATGCTTTATACCATAAAGACAATGAATTTGGAGATAGAATTGCCCGGAATCAGTTGTTGATTCTCAAAAAAGAAAGTTATTTTGACAAAGTCAATAATCCTTCTGATGGAAGCTATTATATCGAAAGTATAACCACTCAATTAGCCGAAAAATCATTAGCGCTTTTTAAAAACATCGAAGCAAACGGTGGCTTTCTTAAACAACTCAATGAAGGAATAATCAAAAGAAAAATTCAAGAAAGCGCTGATGCAGAACAAGAATTATTTGATTCTGGGAAAGAAGTTTTATTGGGAACAAATAAGTACCAAAACAAAAATGACAAAATGAAACAGGATTTAGAATTGTTCCCATTTGTTAAAATAAAAGCACGTAAGACCTTGATAACGCCAATCATTGAAAGGCGACTCGCTGAAAAACTAGAACAAGAAAGACTCAAACAGGAATAAAAACATTTATCAAGATGAAAATAATAGTACTACTTCTCATTTTATTTATTTCGATTACTGTTTTTTCACAACAAAAAGCAATTGAAATTACAAATATTAATTCAGGAAAAATTACTGTTTTTGATGAAAACACACGGGTAAAAATTAGAACTTTAGATACAAAAAAACATGTAGGGCATTTTATAATTTCTGATAATGAAACACTAATTATTGACAATGAATCAATAAAAATTGATAGTATTTTGAGTATCAAAAAACAACCCAAAATAACAGGAACAATCAAAACAATAGTTTTAATAACGGGATTAGCTGTTCTTGGATCTTCAATAATTGTAGCCTCATCGGGTGGAGAAGCTGCATTTTTGCTTTTCACAATTGGTACGGGAGCAACTATAAGTTCCGGGATTATTGAATCTCTAAATTCCAGTAATTCAAACAGAAAATGGACCTTTCAAATTATTGAAAAACAATGAGAAAAAATCTTCAACACATACAATTAAAAAGTCAAAATCAAGGGGAACATA
>CANEXR010000059.1 GCA_947443815.1 Flavobacteriaceae bacterium
AATACCCCAAATTAAGGTAAAAAATTTTGTGGCATTGAGATAATGTTTTTCTGATTTTTCGACTTTGAGATTGCGTTTATAAATATCAATTGCGGTAGTCGATGCCAATGCATTTAGCCCAGAAGCTGTTGAAGACATGGCGGCAGAAATAATTACTGCCAGTAATAATCCGATGAGGCCTTTGGGCAAATAATTAAGAATAAAGTGGAAAAACACATAATCTTTGTCATTCGTTTCGCTATTGCTGTCCGCTTTTAGAATGATTTCTTTGGCACGATCTCTCAAATCTTTTTCTTTATTAGAAAGTGCCACTAATTCTTTTCGAAGAATTGGATTGTCATAATCCTGGTTAAGTTGGTCGATATACAGTAAATTAATTACTTTTTTATCTTCGGATAAGGCCTCTAATTTTTTTTCTAAAACGTGATATTCTCCTTTAAAGGCCGATTTTTCTATAATTTGTTTGTTATTTGGATTAAAATTTAAAGGCACAGGATTGAATTGAAAAAAAACAAAAACCATTACACCTGTAAGCAAGATAAAGAATTGCATAGGTACTTTTAATAATCCGTTCATGATTAATCCCATTTGGCTTTCTTTTACAGACTTGCCTGATAGATAGCGTCCAACTTGTGATTGGTCTGTACCAAAATAAGCAAGCGCTAGAAAAAAACCACCTGTTATTCCACTCCAAAAAGTATATTTTTCTTCAGGGTCAAACGAAAAGTCAACAATATTCATTTTATCATTTGCGCCTGCTATATGCATAGCACTAGTAAACGTCATATCATTAGGTAAATAATGTAATATCAGAAAAAAAGTAATAATCATTCCAGACATAATGACGAACATTTGTTGTTTTTGGGTAACATTTACTGCCTTTGTTCCTCCAGAAAAAGTATAAATAATAACAAGAACTCCAATGACAATATTCATATAAGTAAGATTCCATCCTAGTATCGCTGACAAAATTATTGCAGGTGCATAAATAGTTAAGCCAGTTCCCAATCCTCTTTGAAACAAAAAAAGCACAGCTGCAAGGGAGCGGGTTTTCAAATCAAAACGCTTTTCTAGGTATTCATAAGCGGTAAAGACTTTGTATTTATGGTATATTGGAATGAAAGTCACACAAATGATAACCATGGCAATTGGCAGTCCAAAATAAAATTGTACAAAACCCATTCCATCATGATAGGCCTGACCTGGTGTTGATAAAAATGTAATAGCACTTGCCTGTGTAGCCATAACAGAAAGCCCTACGGTATACCAAGGTGTTTCATTATTTCCTAAAATAAAGTCTTCAACATTTTTACTTCCTTTGGTTTTCCATGAACCATAAATAACAATAAAAAGCAGTGTGACTATAAGTACAATCCAATCAAATAGTTGCATAGTTTAGGAGTATAATTGCATAATGAGACAAAAGATCAAAATATAAATTGCATTGGCTACCAAAACCCAAGTGTAGCTTTTTTTCCAAGTTTTTACTTTTTTAGTTTCCATTTTTTGAGCGTATTAGGGTTTTATGTTTGGTGTAGTTAAAGATTGTAATGAAATCATGTTTGAAAGTAATCGGTATGCACCTGGAACGCCTTCAGGTAATTCTCTAAAAAGACTTAAACCAGTATATATATAATAACCTTTTCCATATTGGGCAATTAATAAAGCACCATTTTTAGGTGTTTCTCCTTTGTCATTTGATGATAAAATAGGAGTGAAGGCAGCATCAAATACATTGGGATAGTACAAACCTTGTTCTTGTTTCCATCCTTCAAAATCGCTATTGGTAATTTTGTTTGGAGTAGTTAGCACAGGATGATTTGGTGCCAAAAAACGAACTTCTGCATCTTCTTCGGTCACTCGGTCTTTTGAAATTTTCATAGGGTAAGGGGCTATATTTGACGTCACTAAAGCATCAGGATTGTTGTATTGTACAATCATTGTTTTTCCTTCTTTTATAAAATCAAAAAGTATTGGTTGTTTATTGGCTAAAATCTCAATTGTATTGTAAGCTCTAATTCCAGTTATTATCACATCAAAATTGGATAGTTTTTCTGTAGTTATTTCTTCGGGTTTAAGAACAGCAACTTTATACCCCATTTGTGATAGACTTTTGGGAACTTCATCACCAGCACCCATAATATAACCGATTCGTTCTTCGTTTACTTTCAAGTCCAATTTAATGCATTTTGTCTCCGATGATTTTAAAACTTGTTGTTTTGTAATGTGACTGAAATCGATGGTAATTTGCTCTTTATCGTAACGTTGATTATCGATAATTGCAATACTTCTAGCGATGACTTCCTCAGATTGATTGGGAGGTGTTATTTCAAAATAAACGATTTGTTCCGTTCCTTTTTTATCTAAATGAAAAGGAATCGATTTAGGACTAACATTCCAATTATCAGGTAATTCGAGTTGTAATTGACCTGTTATATTGTCTTTTCCTGATTTTATTTTAACTCCCACAGTTTTGTTTTTTGTATCCTTAAAAAGCACTACTTTATCTAAAATTGAAGTAGTAACTTCAGGAACAATATCTAAATAATTATAAACTTCTCCTTTTACATCATCATTGTATTTATAAATAACGGTTCTTTCGAAAGGGATTTCGATGCCCTCGATTTTTATTAAAAAAAGGACTTTTACGTCACGTATAATATCTGGAACCCCAATATTTTTTTGATCCTTTACAGTGTACATTCCAACCGTACCTTTTTCATCTAACCAATAGGGTTGCGTATAATGCATTGATTTTGGTAATTGCATTTCTAGTGAACTATTCTCAACACTATTATTTTTAAGTATTTTATTTTGACCTGTAATTTTCTGCTCTGGCATTGTTGTTAGTTGTATCAACTCCATTGGAATTGCACTTCGATTAATAGCTTCTATTTTTAATTTCAAAATACTACCGGGTGTTGCTTCTTGATTTTGTGCTACTGCTTCTAAGTACAAACCAGAACAAGCTGCAATGATTTTTTTAATTTCTTCTATTTTTATAGTTGCCCAATGATTTTCGTTTAACGATAGCATCATAGTATAGGCTTTCGCCAAATTTGGAATACTTGCCGAAGGATTGTTAAAATTGAATTCTGAAGCAATTTTGTCAATCAAATCACCGATGGGTTTTCCTCCTTTTACTCTGTTCCAACTCGTATCGATTCCGTCAAAAAGAGCGTTTTTATCGTTTGATTTATCACCATTTATAAGTTCTAGATATTCTGTTTCTTCACCACGAACTCCAGTACTACCAAAACCTTGCGATTGATGTCTGCTTCGGCTTAAAGCTGCAATTTCCTGATTCGATTTACCAATTGAAGGGAAATACACTCCCGTTTGAATGGCCATTAAATTGGTTTTATCCGCTTTATTGAATTTTTCTTGACTTCCATAAAACCACCACGAAGTATTGAAAAATTGACGTTTAGTTTGCCAAGGTTTTACCATATTAAGTTGTTCGGGAAAAATAGTTGGATTTGCTGCCAAATCAAAACTTTCTACACTTAGCATAGCCGAAGCAGTATGATGACCATGTGTAGTACCGCCTGAACGATGGTCAAAACGATTGATAATTACATCTGGCTGAAATTTTCTAATGGCCCAAATAACATCCGAAAGAACTTTGTCTTTGTCCCAGATTTGTAGTGTTTCTGTTGGATTTTTAGAAAAACCAAAATCATTTGCCCGAGAAAAGAATTGTTCTCCACCATCAATTTTTCTTGCTTCAATAAGTTCTTGTGTCCTGATAACACCTAGCAATTCTCTTAATTGGGCACCGATTAAATTTTGGCCACCATCACCACGAGTTAATGATAAATATCCTGTTCTAGCTTTTACTTCATTCGATAGATACGATATTAATCGGGTATTTTCATCATCAGGATGTGCTGCAATATACAATACTGAACCTAAAAAATTAAGTTTTTGGATTTGATTGTAAATTTCCACTGAATTAGGTTTCATTGGTTGTTGAGCAAGGGTAATTTGAAATATAAACAGAAAAACAAATAGTATTTTTATAGAAATAAACCGCATAGTGTAGACATTTGTTTGGACTCAGCCTCAAAAATACTAATTATATTGCTGGTTTGCAGAACCCTTTTCTAAACTTTATGTTAATGTTTTAATTAAAAATCAGTAGTATTTTTTTAAACCAAAATCAGTAATGAATTAGCAATAAAAAAAATGAAATATGAAAATAGAATGTTAAATTTGAAAATAAACAATTTTGTAACCTTTAATATGAACTCATTATGCCAGAAATTAAATATAGTGACGATGTCTTAAAAAATGGTTTTGAACAAACAACAATTATACAACCTGATGATTACGAGGGAAAAGTAGTTACTACACTTATCAGAAAGCGAAATAGTGAATTCAGTTCTAAAGCGGTCTTATATGTGCATGGTTTCAATGATTATTTTTTTCAAAAAGAAATGGCGGAAGCATTTATTGAAAAAGGCTATCATTTTTACGCTGTTGATTTAAGAAAATATGGAAGGTCAATATTACCCAATCAAAAAATGAATAATCTGAAATGTATATCGGAATATTACGAGGATTTGGATGCGGCGCTTTCTATTCTTAAAAAAGAAAAAAATGAGAAAATTGTTTTGTCAGGACATTCAACAGGAGGATTGATAGTCACTTTATATGCTGCTGAACGAAAAGGAAGTGAATTATTTGATTCCGTATTTTGTAATAGTCCTTTTTATGATATGAATATGCCTGCTTATCAGAAAAGAATATTGATTCCAATAATTTCATTAATTGGAAGAATAGTGCCTAATTGGCCAATTTCAGGAAGTTTTTCAGAATTTTATGGAATGAGTTTGCACAAAACGGATTTTGGGGAATGGGAGTATAATTTAAGATGGAAACCTCATGTAGTTCCAACTTTAAATATGGGCTGGATTAATGCAATTCATCAAGGGCATCTAAAAATGGATAAAGCAATTGCTATTGGCAAATCAATTTTAATACTGCATTCCAAAAAATCAGTTCGTATTTCAAAATGGGATGATGAAATATTTTCGGGTGATGCAATTTTAGATGTTAATGATATTAGGGTGAAAGCTTTGAATATCATAGCGCCAAAAAGAGATGTTATTGCTATAGATGGAGCCATTCATGACATGGTACTTTCTAAAAAATCTGTTCGAAAACTTGTTCTAAAAACAGTATTTGATTGGCTGGAAATGAATCTTTAAAACCATAAAAAATGCCCCAAATAGTATCTAACTTTTGGGGCATGTTCATTATGAGATGTTTTTTTATTACTGTATCAAAATTGCATTAATGTTTTCCATGACCATTTCCATGACCTTTTCCATTGCCGTTATTTCCATTGCCGTTATTTTCGTTCCCATTATTATGTTTTTCATGATTTTCATTATGATATGAACCAATATTTTTTTGGGGTCTCCCTTTGTATCCTTTGTAATATTTTGCCTTATGGCTATTAAAATTAACATAAGGTCTAGAACCATGATAATCATTTAAAACAACTTTATATCCACCATATAAATCATAATTTCGATATTGTCTTGGTAAATATGTCGAACGAATCCATTTTCCGCCCCCAAAATAAATAAATTGTGAAGCACGAATATCATAATAGGCCTGTATGTCCGGCAAGTAATAATATTCTACGGCTGAATATCCTGCTGGACCCCATGATGGAGGAGTACCAATATTTATATTTACTGAAATTTGTGCTTGAGTTAAATTTGATACTGCAAGTAAGATGGCCACAGTTAATAATTTTAATGTTTTCATTTTTGTGTATTTTTAATTAATCATTTTTTATTTATAATAGTTGTATTTTCAACAACTGTGCCAATCAAAAGACTTAACATTTATTAGCGTTTTCAATTTTTTAAATTAAAAAGAGAAGTAATGAACTCCTCTTTTTTAGTCTAAAGATTATAAGATATAATTATTATAGTAGTAAAATCAATAACAGAATTACAATAATTATTGCACCAACAGATAAATAAATACCATTTCCTGTAGTTCTTAATTCGGCATTAATTGCTCTAACTTCTTTACGTAGTGCCTTTTTATCAGATGCTTTAAGCTTTGATTTATCCATTTCTTTAATTTCCTCTAATCGATTAAGTAGGACTTTAACCTCAGCGGGAGCTTCTTTTGGAGTTTCTGTTAAAGTGGTTGGATTTTTCTCATTTGCTATCATTTGGGTTGGTAAAATACTTAATGACAACACCATCATCATTAAATAAAAAGTAACTTTTTTCATCTTATTTTTTGTTTTTAGTTAAACATAATTTCTTATGTAAAATTAAAAAAACAACATTCGTTTTTTGTTACATATTTCTTAAAAAAAATTGTAAAATTCACATATTTAATGGTTTATGATTAATTTATATGTTCAATTTTACTAAGATTTTTATTTTTTTGCGATATTAAAAATAAGTAGTGATTTACAACACTATTTAAGTTTTAAATTTCAATTGGATTTGAAAAATAATGTGTTAGTAAAAAAAAAGTCAAGTGAGCATTATATTGGAAAATGCAGACGATTTTTTTATATGAATATGTAGTTTATGCTCGCAAATATAGTATCTAATAAAATTAGTTTTTAGAACCGATACTTTTGCTATTTTATATAATTATTTATTTTAAGAAGCGTTAAAGAAGTATTAATCCATAAATTCTTTTTCTTCATAATGATTGCCCATAATTGAAATTCCTCTTTGTAAAAGTAAATTATTAGGGTAAATAATCTTTTCTCCGTCTTTTGTGCTTAAGTAGACATGAAAAGCACTGATGTCTTCAATTTCGGCTTCAATTGGAAAATCTTTATCATGAATTCGGATCGTGTCTCCAATTTTAAACGGAAAAGAAAAAAACAAAATAATTCCAGAAGTTATATTGCTTAAGATGGACCATTGTGCAAACATAGCGACACCAACAACTGTAGCAATAGAGGAAAGTGTTATAAAAATATCTCTGGTTTGAACTCCCCAAACAATTATTAAAGCAATAATTGCAAGTATATTAATAAACAAATGCATGTATTTGATTACTAAGTTGGTCCTACGTTCAATAGTTTGGCTCGACTTTGCATAACGTCTTACCAATTTTGTAGTTAAAATGCGCAAAACTATAATTATTACAAAAACAACAGCTGTTGCAATTGATTCCCGAGTAAAATCGTTAAAAAAAGTCATAGCTAAAATTTTAAGCTAATTTACTCAAATATTCATAAACTTTATCTGTTGGCAATCCCATTACATTTGTATAAGAACCTTCAATTTTTGAAACTCCAATAAAACCAATCCATTCCTGAATCCCATAAGCACCTGCTTTATCGAAAGGCTTGTAGTTTTCTAAATAATATTGAATAGCCTCATCACACAATGTATTGAATGTTACTTTTGTTATTTCATGAATAAGATCTGTTCTTTCAACAGTTTTAAAACAGACAGAAGTAATTACCTCGTGGGTAGTATTTGATAATGATTTTAAGATTTCAAAAGCATCGTGCTTGTCTTTTGGTTTGCCTAATGCCTTGTTGTTATGCCATACAATAGTATCACTCGTAATCAGAATTTCATTGGGTTTCAATTCACCCTCAAATGCAGCTGCTTTCAATTCAGCCAAATAGTTAGTAATTTCAGAAGCTTTTAATTCTAAAGGATAAATTTCTTCAATTTCTTTAAGTCGAATTTCAAAAGTTAAGTCTAAATCTTTGAAGAATTGTTGGCGTCTTGGTGAACCTGAAGCCAAAATTATAGTGTATTTTTCTAATTTATTTTTAAGCATTATATTTCATATTTAAACTAATAACAAGAATAGATACAATTCCAAAAAACAAAATCCATTTCAAAAGCATGCTTAAGTTATAGAATTCTTTTTGGGACTTTGCATTCCAAATTTTTACAATAAACAACAACAATGGGGCTACAACGAACATTAACATAAAAACGGTTACAAACACTAAAGGAAAGAGATATTTATGGATATAAAATAACATTAAGAACAAAGGAATAAAACTCAAACCTAAAACGATTTTTATAGTTCTTGATTTTCCAATAATAATTGGTAATGTACTCATTCCTTGATTATAATCGCCATCCATATCTTCTATGTCTTTAACTATTTCTCGAATAAAATTAATACAAAAAGCAAAAATTGCATAGTCAATAAGTATCGAAAATAAATTAGCTAAAAGGGGTTGGTTTTCTGGATTTACAACAGGAAATAAATCAAAAACACCAATGATAATAATGCTAAACGAAAGTAATAATGCTACAACGACATTTCCAATAAGCATCATTTGTTTCCAACTTGTGGCATAAAAATAAAGGGTAGCAGCAATCAAGATAAAAACAGCCGCAAACCCAGGTTTTTCAATCACATTTGACAAATAAAAACCAATAGCCACACCAAGACTATTAAGACTTACATAAATTGTATATGCATTAGCTTCTGAAATACTTTTACCAACAATTACACTATTTGGTTTGTTGTCATTATCTGTATTTTGATCAAAAATATTATTAATTACATAACCAGCTGCTGCGATTAAAACCGTTGACAAAACTAATAATGCGTACTGCCAATCTGCTAAGGCTAGTGGGATATTTTGCAATTTCAAAAAACCATACCGAAAAATAAGCTGCATAAAAGCAAGCATAAATAAATTCTGATAGCGTATTAATTTTAAAAAATTCATTTTGAGTATGCAAATTTGGGTTTAAATCAATCGTGTTTTCCATTAAAATGTTCCATCCATTTTCCTTGTACTTTCATCACTTGTTCTATTACATCGCGTGCAGCACCTTTTCCTCCTTTTTTATGAGAAACATAAGTTGAAATGGCTTTTATTTCAGGACTCGCATCTTGTGGACAAGTTGGTAATCCAACTAATTGCATCACATGATAATCGGGAATATCGTCTCCCATATACAAAACGTGTTCTGGTTTTATTCCGTAAACATCGGTGTATTCATCAAATGTTTCTACTTTGTCGGGCGTCCCTAAATGAATGTCTGTAATTCCTAAATTTCTTAAACGAACGCGAACGCCTTCATTACTGCCTCCAGAAATAATACAAACATTATAACCACTTTCTACAGCAGCTTTCATTGCATAACCATCACGAATATTCATAGTCCTTAAAATATCACCTTCATTGGTTACAAAAACAGAACTGTCTGTCAATACACCATCTACGTCAAAAATAAACGTAGTAATATCATTCATTATTTCTTTATAACTTTTTGCCATTATCTTGTATTGATTGTGTTAGGATTTTATAAATTGTAGCTTGATTTTCATCAGATAAAAAAGATTCATGCGCAGCAATTGTTGCTTTATCATTACGTTTCGCTGGTCCCGTTTGTGCTTCTTCAGGGGAAAGAAACATTATTTTTTGAGCAGTTTCCATTATTAAAGGCTTTAAAATTTCAAAAGGAACCTGATTTTGTTCGCAAATAGTGTTTCCAATTTTATACAAGTGATTGACAAAATTATTAACAAATACGGCAGCTACATGAAGCGCTTTTCTTTGTTCGGAATTGATAGCGAAGACTTTATCAGTAATTTCTCGAGCAACTTTTTCTAATAATTGAAAATCGGTGGCATTTTCACTTTCCAAGCAAATTGGGATGGTTTTAAAATCAACAGCTTTATTTTTTGTAAAGGTTTGTAAGGGATAAAAAACACCTTTTCTATTGTTTTGGTATAAAGTGTCTAAAGTGACACTCCCGGATGTATGAACAACAAGCCTGTTTTTGAAGGGTAATTGAGCAGAAACTTCGGCAATTGCATCATCAGAAACCGCAATAATATATACATCAGCTTCTCGCAATCCATTGTAATCTGTAGTGATTTTATCTAAATCGAGTAGGTGACTTACCGTTTCGATTTTTCTGGAATACACTTGAATTAGTTCTACCGCAGTACTTTTTGCGAAAGCTTTAATTAAATGTTGTGCTACATTTCCAGAACCAATGATGACGATTTTATTCATTTGGCAAAATTAACAAAAAAAATGAAGCATTTATCGATATTAATTAGGATTGATTGCTGTTAGGATTTGGGTAGAAAATTAAATATACATTTCGTTTTGTCCTTGCTTAATTTTGGATTAAATTAACAAATGTGCGAATCTAGAAGTCAACATTTTTAAGTACTTTTGTGCCTATTTTACAAAACAATTCTATATAAATGGATAAGAAATATTACTCCTTTTTATTTTCCACTCGATTAATGGCGCTTTTATTTATTGGATATGCTGTAGCAATGGGTACAGGGACTTTTATTGAAAGTAAATACAACACCGATACAGCACGGATTTTGATTTATAATTCTTGGTGGTTTGAAGCAATTCATGTTTTTTTCTTAATTAATTTTATCGGAAACATAAAGAGATATCAGTTGTTAAAAAAAGAAAAATGGGCTACTTTATTACTTCACCTAGCCTTTATTTTTATAATTTTAGGTGCATTTGTTACTCGCTATATCAGCTACGAAGGAGTAATGCCAATTCGGGAAGGCGCTGCAGAGAATCAGGTGTTTTCGGACAAGACCTTTCTTACCGTATTTGTTGATGGCGATTATAAAGGAGAAATGAAGCGTCGGGTTTTTGAGAAACACTTGTTGTTATCACCGATTACCAATAATAATTTTTCAATTAAAGACCAATTTGCTAATACTCCATTTGAAGTGCGTTATGAAAATTTTATTATGGGTGCCAAACAAATGGTTAAACCAAATAATAATGGCATTTTATACTTGAAATTAGTTGAAGCTGGAGATGGTGGTCGGGAAGAACATTATTTAAAAGAAGGAGAAGTTCAAAATATTCACAATGTTTTATTTGCTTTAAATAAACCAACGCAAGGTGCTATAAATATTAATACCAAAGGAGAAACATATACCATTAAAACCCCTTTTGAAGGGAATTTTATGCGGATGGCAGATAAATTACAAGGGCAGGTTACAAAAGATATTGAGCAACCCTTGATGATGCGTTCTTTATATTCTATTGGTGATAAACGATTTGTTTTTCCGGATCCTGCTGTAAAAGGAATAATTGGATATGAGTCTAAAAATAATTTTAAAGCAAAAAATAGCGAAGACGCATTAGTTTTAAAAGTTTTTGCCCAAGGTCAAGAAAAAGAAGTAACTATTTTAGGTTCTAAAGGTAAAATAGGCGAGGCTAAGACGGTACGAATTGGCGATATTGATTACAGCTTTTTCTACGGAAGTAAAGCTTACATACTGCCCTTTAAAATTAAACTCAATAATTTTATAGCTCAAAAATATCCTGGTACTGAAAAAAGCTATTCCTCTTTTGAAAGTCAGGTTACCGTTCAGGATTCTATAAAACCATTTGATGCCCGAATATTCATGAACCATGTTTTGGATTATGATGGCTATCGTTTTTTTCAATCAGGTTTTGATCCAGATGAAAAAGGTACAATTTTATCGGTTAACCATGATTTTTGGGGTACAGCTATAACCTACAGTGGTTATTTTATGTTGTTTTTTGCCATGATGTCGATTATGTTTACCAAACATTCTCGTTTTGCAGATTTAAAACGAAAATTAGAAGTGGTAAAAAATAAAAAAGCAGCATTAATGACGCTTTTAATTTTGTTTTTTAGTTTTAACAGTTTTGCTCAAGTACACAATCCTAGTGAACACGAAGGACATGTGCATACTGAGACTGCACCTACAGAAGAAAGTCATGCTACTCATAGCAAAAAAGTTTTTAGCCAAAAAGAAATCGACTCTTTACTCAATAAATTCAAAGTTTCTGAAGTCCATGCTGCTAAATTTGGCCGTTTAATCATTCAGGATGCAGGCGGTAGAATGAAG